>JBEGMZ010000554.1:0-7593 GCA_041182745.1 Acidobacteriota bacterium | reverse complement strand
GCAGACTCCAGCAGATCTGATCCATACCTTCATTTGTCCAGACTGAAATGTAGAGTGGGGGATTTGTTAGCTGATCTGAGTATTCATTGTATACTTTTGATATGGCATCTTTGACTGTGGGTCTCATCTCGCGAGGAAACTCAGTTTCGAGTTCAGCAAAGAGACGTTTATGAGAATCCTCCTGGACGACACAATAGAGATAGAAATCGAAAAGATGACCGTATTTAGTGAAAGGTTTCCGGTTCTCCAGTCCTAACAGTGATTCTTGACCAAGCACACCAACAATATCAGAAATACTGGTAACTGGATCTGTTATCTGCGGGAAGTGTTTGTCAAGCACTTTTTGAAATATTGAAAAACTCCACTCTAATTTAAGCAACTTATCAATTACGTAGTCATTATAGTTATGAGAAGACTGTACTGGCACTTCAGTCGGTAATCCAACTACATTCTGCCGGGCTGGTGGAGGGGGCAACTTCTTGATCTTCTCAATAATCTTTTGAATGTTTTGGTCAAATGATGGTTGCCTAATGTCAACGACCAGGGTGCTATCGAGTCGACCTAAAATTTCATCCAGATTGTCTCTCAAATCAATTTGTCGATCCCTTTCAATTGCTTTAGAAGTTATTCTCAACTTTTGAGAAGTCAGAAAATCTATTTCTCTATCAATCTTCTCAAGAGTTTCGTCAATATCCTTAAGCAGCTCCGCTCTAAATTGTCGGTTGAAAAGATCATTTTCTATGTGGCAGGGAATAAATTCTTTATCTTGAAAATTGCCGCCTCTGAGGGTAAGAATAGTCTCCCTCGACACCCAGCCAGACAGAAGACTGTTCCGGGAAACAATGGTAAGTGTAACTTGAGTTTCACGAATCCCTCGTTCGATAAACTGAGGGATATCTCCAGCTGGTTCAATTGAGTCGATATCTATTGTCACCCGCAGACCACTGTCCATCAGAGCATCTCTGACCTTGAGGGCAACCTCCTCATCCTTTCGGCTGTATGAGATAAAGACTGTCTGCATAAAGTGCTATCCAATAACAACTGCAGTTTAAAGTAATGGCTGAAGGGTGTTGTGTAAACTACTGATAAGACCAATCCACTGTTACCCGGAGAGTGATGGCCTCACTTGGATCCGGGTAACAGTATAGCTGCGCCCCCTACCGGCTCTGATAGAGGTCCCGGTCGAACTGCGCCGGATTGCCGATTGCCGCAAAGTGGAAGTTCTTGAGATAAGTCCTTGCGACCCGCTGGATATCCTCCGGCTTGACGCGGCCCGTCTCCTCCATCCAGGTCTGGAGCCGCCGCCAGTCGCCGCCCTGCAGCTCATACTCGGCCAGCCGCGCCGCCTGCGCGTCGTTCGTCTCCAGTTTCGTATAGTACTGGGTCAGGAAGCTGCCGATGATCGACTTGAGCGGCTCCTCAAGCAGCACCTGCCGCTGCATGAAGTCGATCTGATCGAAGATGACCTCCAGTGTCTCATTCGGCTTGGCCGTCGTGACGCTGATGAAGGCGGAGTTGGCGGCGTTCGACTGCAGCGTCACCTCGGCACCATAGCTGAGATTTCGCCTCACCCGCACCTCCTGAAAGAGGATCTGCTGCAGGATATTGACCGTGACCGAGAAGGCTGGATAGTCGGGATGGCTGGGAGCGGGCGCGGCAAAAGGTCCGCGAATATAGTTGGTCGCGACCTGCTTGTCGACAATCTCGAACTCCGGCGCGGCAGCGTGGGAGAGAACCGGAACCGGCTCGTTCCGGAAACTGCCCTTCGGAACCTTCCCGAAACCGGCCTCGATCTTCTTCTTCACCTCATCAAGGCCGACATTGCCAACCGCGACCACCATCAGCCGGGCCCCTTCGAGCATCCGGGCGTGGTGGGCCTTCAGATCGCTCGCCGTCAGCCGCCCAACCGACTCGATCGTCCCGCTCGGCGAGTTTCGGTACGGATGGCCATCGTAGAGCAACCGGCTGGCGAGGATCGCCACCGCCGGCTCCGGCGCATCGTTCTGTTGCCGCAGACCATTGAGCAGCTGCTCCTTCGCCAGTGCAACCTCCTTCTCCTCAAAGAGCGGATTGAGCACCATCTCCATCAGCAGCGTCCACGACCGGTCGAAGTTTGAGCGCACACAGCGCATGGCGATGACGCTGAAATCGTAGCCGGCCGCCGAATCGACCACGGTTCCCATTCGTGCCAGCTCGCGATTGATCGCGCTCTTCGAGTACTGGCGCGTCCCCTGCGTCGCCACCTCAAGCAGCAGCTCCTCGATCCCGGCGTTCTGCGCGGTGATGTTCCGCGCTCCACCCCGAAAATAGATCTGGATCGCCACCACCTCGTTCCCATCCACTCGCCGGTGGATCGTCTTGAGCTGGTTCGGCAGCGTGAACTCGGTCGTCGAATCGACCGTTCCCTGCCCCGTTACCGAGACCACCAGCAGCGCCAGTAACGCCACACCCTGCATCAGTCTTCCGTATCTGTTCCTGCTCACCCGACACCCCCTCTACCGCTTTGGCTTCGCCGCCTTCTTCACCCCGGCCGTCCCCTTCTCCACCGGAGTCTCCTCCTTCTGACGCACCAGCAACTCGGCCTCCGTCAGCCCAATCCGCCGCTGATCCTCGGCCGCGATCAGCACTGCCACCACCCGCGGCTTGTTTCTGATGTAACGCTCAACATAGCGGCTGATATCCGCCCGCGTCACCTTCCGCAGGTTTTCGATGTAGTTCGCGTAGTAGTCGAGCCCCGAACTCGCCCACCAGAAACTGACCGTGTGCGCATACTCCGACGGCTTCTCGCGATCGTAGATCTCATTCACGTCAAGCAGCGTCTTGGCGCTCTTCAACTCCTCGTCCGTATAGTAGTCGGGCGAGGTGAAGAGCGAGATCTGGCGGTTGATCGCCCGGATCGTCTCCTTCAGCTTCTCCGGCGTCGTCTGGGCCATGAGGCCGATCGGGCCGACATTCAATTGCGTGTAGTAGTTGAGCCCCGTCCCCGTGCTCAGTCCGCTGTCGATCAGCTCGCGCGAGAACCTCGAATTGGGCTGCCGCAGGATGAACGAGAAGACATCGGCGGCATAGGTTGCCGCCGCGTCGGTATCGGTCGATGGGCCGTGATATCCGAACTGGATCGTCGCCGCGTTGACCGGCTGATTGACGACCACCGCTGTGTCTTTCTCAAGCGGTGGATGCTTCGGGACCGGATCCTTCAGGAACGGATCCTCACCCCGCGGCCAGTCACCAAAGATCTCCTCTGCCAGCTGGAAGATCTCGCCCGCCACCACGTCTCCTGAGATGACCAGCGCCGAGTTGTTCGGCACGTAGTACTTCTTCTGGATCATCCGCATCATCTCCGGCGTCGCCTTCGCTACCGTCTCCGGCAGTCCTCCCGGCCGCTTCCGCGACGGATACTTGTACCAGAGCAGCGAATCGACCGCCTCCACCAGATAGTAGAACGGATTGGAGCGGTGCTGTGCCAGTTCGTCCAGCACTACCTGGATCTCCTGGCTGAACTCCTGCGGATCGAAGAGCGGATAGCGGATCGAGTCGCGCATGACCAGCATCGCCTCGCGCGTCCCGGTCTTGATCGTCGTGGTGTAGTAGTTGACCACCTCCTCGCGCGTCGTCGCGTTACTGAGCATCCCCAGCTCTGACGACCGGTCGTGGTATCCCTTCTCGCGCGACTTTTCGTTCGTCTTGAAGAACATGTGCTCGTAGAGGTGCGAGAGACCGTTATACTCCGGCGTCTCGGTATAGGCGCCGTTCCTGACCGCGATCTCGACCGTCACCAGTGGCACTGAGCGATTCTCGATCACGATCACCTCGAGCCCGTTGCCGAGCGTCCGCTTCTGCCACTGCGGCTTCGCACTCACCGTCAGAAACAGTCCGCACATTACGGCAACTGCCGCCATCAACCCGCCAACTCTTCTCATCTTTCCCCTCCCCCTTTCAGACTCGCTTCAACCCGGCACCTGACCTGACTTTCTATTCCCAGAATCTGAACCAGCTCTTCTTCCGTCTTCGTCCGCGCAGCGCATCCATATCACACTCCAGTTGATACGGAATGGCCCGATCCTGGATCAGGGCGGTCGGATTGGCCAGCACCATCGCCCGCGCATACTCAATCCCGCCAAGGTCGGCCGCCACCCCGACCGCCGTCGAGAGAATCGGTCGCCGCCGATCCTCGTGGTGGGCATCGGTCGCGATGAAATGGGCCAGTCCGGCCTCGACGATCCGCTTTGCCGTCTGATACGGCTCGGGTCCAAAACTCTTTGTCAGGCTCCCGGCGTCGAGCTGCGCGAACGCTCCCCGCTGCACCAGATCGGCCAGTATCTCCGGCCGCTCCTGTATCCGCATGTTCCGCTCCGGATGCGCAATCACCGGCGTGATCCCGGCGTTCAGAATCTGAAAGATGGTCATCTCGATGTTCGGCGGTACCGCCTGGAATGGAAACTCAAGCAGCATGTAGGAGGTTCCGTTGAGGCGGATCTTTGTTAAAGGATCCGGTGCCTCCTGGAACATCTCGTAACTGTAACGAACCTCCCCACCCGGCAGAATACTGATACTGCCGCGAAGCTGCGCCTCCAGAACGGCAATCTTTTCGTGAATCGTCTGCTTCTCCGGCGTCTCGTGGAGACCGTCGAACATATGGGGCGTCGCGATGATCGTCCCGACCCCGTCGGCGGCCGCCATCCGACACATCGCCAGCGACTCCTCCAACCCCACGGCGCCATCATCCACCTCCGGCAGAATGTGGCAGTGGATGTCGACCATCCCCTTCAGATTAAGTTGCTCCGGTGTCACGGCCATCTCTTGTCCTCTTCTCTCCTGTCATGCAGTTCGCGCGGCGGGTATCTTCGGAAGTCGCCATTATCATCAATCAGACAGATTCATTCAAGCCACTCCCTCTCTCCTCAAATTCAATCTTATCCCCGGGGCCATCGCCCTCTGAGGGGAGCTCACCTCTCCGGCACAGTAGCGATTGAACTCCGCAACCCGCATCCAGCCAGGGTTGCCCTTCCCCGATCGATCCACCAGGCGCGGCCTCTCCCTGCAAGGTGTATTATTTTGATACATATTGGTTTGATCAAACTCTTTTTTTGCCATTTTGACCCGTCTTGACGATCGATAATTTGCGCGAGGTGGGTCAATAGGTTAATATTCCGGCTTCAAAGCGTAGTTCTAAGTGACCAGATGGGATTCTGAGGCAGATCTGGAAGGATTTGAACAAACCAGGAATATTCTGAAAGTACCTGGAAGACACTGCTGGAAGGCTATTGAAGACAAAAATAGAGTGAAGATCGGTGGCCACAGGGCGGCGAGGACGTTAAGTGCGGTCGGACAGGTAGATCAGGCAGTGGTTCTTGCCGGTGACCTCGATCCGGATCGACTCTGGCCCGCAAAATGCATGTATCTCAGTTTTTCAGAAACCCTGCCAGGTATCTGTCGCAGGTGGTAACAGATAGTAAAAATATTCAGGTAACTTTATTGAGGAGAGTCATGAAACCAGTCAAGTACGTCGAGAGAGGATTGTCCGTCGTCGCGGGAGCGACCTTCAACGCGATCCAGTTTTTCAATCAGTACAAGCCAAATCCGTCATTCACGCCGAAGTGGTCGGAGAAGCCGCTGCAGAAGTCGTGGGAGAAGACAAAGCCGACGCTCGGATGGCCGCGCGTGACCGACAGTCTCTGTCCGGCCTGCGTCAAGGAAGCGCGGAAGCGGATCATCGAGGATGGTGAGGATCCTTTCCAGGTGATCCAGGATCGTCCGGGTGAGATCAAGGCGACGATCATCGAGCGTGACAACCAGGTCTGGATGGTGAAGGACTGCCCGATCCACGGTCATTATGAGGACATGATGGCGGTCGACGCGAAGTTCCTCGAGCATATCGAGACGGTCTATCCGGGGCGTGACATTGACGCCCACAACGACGCGAAGGTGCACAAGCACGGCTCGTCGACCATCAAGCACGGACGCGGCTCGGTGCTGACGATCGACCTGACCAACCGCTGCAACATTATGTGCGATCCGTGCTTTATGGACGCCAACCAGGTCGGGTTCGTGCACGAATTGAGCTGGGACGACATCCGAGAGATCCTTGACAACGCGATCCAGGTCAAGCCCCGTCGCCAGATGTCGGTGCAGTTCTCGGGTGGAGAGCCGACGCTCTCGCCCTACTTCATCGATGCAGTCAAGTATGCCCGTCAGGTCGGTTACAACTCGGTTCAGGCGGCGACCAACGGCATCGAGTTTGCGAAGTCGAAGGAGTTCGCACGGAAGGCGGCCGAGGCTGGTCTGCGCTATGTCTACCTGCAGTTTGACGGGATCGGCAATGCGGCCAACAGCCACCGCCAGGTTGGCAACCTGTTCGACGTTAAGTTGAAGGCGATCGACAACCTGCACGAGGCGGGAGTAGAGATCGTGCTGGTGACGACGCTGGTCAATTCAGTCAACAACGACGAGGTTGGCCCGGTGATCCGTTTCGCGCTCGACAATCCGCGCAAGATCTCCTTCATCTCGTTCCAGCCGGTCTCCTTCACCGGTCGTGACGAGGATATTACGGACGATCGACGGATGCGTCAGCGTTACACGCTCTCGCACATGGCGCACGACGTGAAGTCGTCGCTCGGGATCACCGATCCGCACCGTGACTGGTTCCCGATCTCGCTGATGAGCGCCTTCGCCGACTTCGCTGACCTGATCCACGGACCGCAGGCGGAGTGGGGGCAGATGAGCTGCGGCTGCCACCCGAACTGCGGTGTTGGCACGGCAATCATGATCGACAAGGAGACGCGGGAGATGGCTCCGGTGCCGGAGTTCATCAACATCCCGGGTCTGGTCAAGGATATGCAGAAGATCACCGACGCTGCGCGCAGCAAGGGCTTCTCGAACCTGATGATGGGTCTGGCGCTGCTCAAGCACTACAACTCATTCAAGGCGCCTTCGCAGTTCAAGCTGACCGACCTGCTGAAGAAGTTCGACAAGACCTTCAACCTGACCGGCAAGAACTACGGCAAGGTCTCACCGGACCGGACGATCGAGGACGTTATGAAGCGTCGCCAGGATCGCTGGAACTTCCTCTTCGTGGCCGGCATGTGGTTCCAGGATCTCTTCAACTATGACTTCCGTCGCACCGAGATGTGCATCATCCCCTACGGTACGCAGGAGGGTGAGATCAGCTTCTGCGCGTACAACACGGGCATCGGCTGGCGCAACATCATCGAGAATATGCACCAGAACGCGACGGTCGCGAAGTGGTACCAGGAGCACGGACGTCACGAGATCTTCGCCAACAACCACTCGGTCACGCTCTCGGATACGGCCCACAAGCTGGCGGTCAACACGGCCGACGCTTCACGTGGTCGTGAGAAGGGAGTGCTGCCGCAGACGGCGAAGGAAGAGCAGCAGATGATGAGGAAGCTCTACATGCAGTCAGTTCTGAAGCAGGCCAACGCCGCGCCGCAGCTGATTCAGCTTGGCGGCAAGAACGACAAGAGCGAGGGGACCGGCGCGATAACGACTCGCGACTGACACTCGCAGCACTGGAGACACTCTCAATAATGCAACTCGGATGGCTGTCGAAGGCGACTTCGGCAGCCATTTTTT
>JBEGMZ010000553.1:0-4298 GCA_041182745.1 Acidobacteriota bacterium | reverse complement strand
GCGTGCTCATCCTCATGCCAGGTCGGCAGACTGAGCAGAAACTGGTAGTGGGAGACCGGGAGCGTAAACTCACCCGCGACGGTCGCATAACTGCGCAGCGTCTCGATCCCGCCATTGTAGTACCAGAGTTCGGCTTGCGGTCCCTCCGGATCCTTGATCCAGTCGAGCATCATCTCTTCATGGTTCCCGCGCAGCACGGTCACCAGTTCCGGCGCCGCGCTCTGCAGCTCGATCGCCCGCTCCACGACCCCGCGCGAATTCTCTCCACGGTCGACCAGGTCCCCAATCAGCACCAGCCGATCCCGCTCCGGTCGATACTGCATCTCTTCAAGCAGCTGATTGAAAAGCGCCAGCTTGCCGTGAATATCGCCCACCACCAGTGTTCTTGCTACCTCTTCCATATCGCGCATTATCACCCAAACCACTTTCAAAAGAAAATTCGAAACTGTATCATCGAATTGGTTATGATTGGCAACTCTCTCAGATGCCAATTATGACCGCCGGATGCCTTGCTTACTACAGCTTATTTAACCTCTTTACCTATGACGTCGGTCTTTACCGTTGCCAATCTATTGACCATCCTGCGGCTCGTCCTGATTCCTGTCTTTGTCACAGCAATCTTCTACAACCGCTTTCTCGTCGCGCTCGCGGTCTTCTTCACTGCGGCATTGACCGATGGTCTCGATGGCCTCGTCGCCCGCGCCTTCAACCAGAAGACTCCACTCGGAGAGGTTCTCGACCCGATGGCCGACAAGCTCCTCCTCGTGACCGCCTTCATCGTCCTCACTCTTCCCGGCTACACCATCCTTCCCCCGCTGCCCTTCTGGCTGACGGCCACCGTCATCAGCCGCGACCTCTTCATCGTCCTCGGTGCTCTCGTCATCAACATGACCACCGGACTCAACCGCTTCCCACCCTCCATCCCCGGTAAACTGAACACCCTCGTCCAGGTCGTGACCATCGTCACCTTCCTCACCGCCAATGTTCTCCATCACCAGATTGAATCGCAGATCCTTCAGAACATCCTCCGCCCCATCTACTATCTGACTCTCGCCATGACCGTCATCTCGGGACTCCACTACATCCATCACGTCAACCGCGGTCTCAACCGCGACTGAAGCTCCCCCCTGACCCCGACCGATAAGTCCTCTTCTCGCACCGGTGATTCGCACACCTGGTAAGGCATAGCTGGTCCTCTGCGGAGGGTGAAGGGCGCCCCAAGGGAAAATTATGCACGATTCTTGACAGCGTGACACTCAACTTTTATACTGCCCTCAGGTTTAACAAGACCATCACGTCTGGTCAAAAGCGGGCGTGCGAAGAGAAATTATCAACTCAGTGACGTGGGCGCGGCAGGAGAAGCGCCTGGTGTCGAGGGAGGCAGAATGGGCAAAGTGATAGGTATCGATCTGGGGACAACCAATTCGGTGGTCGCCGTCATGGAAGGAAGCGAGCCGGTGGTGATCACCAACTCGGAGGGGGGGCGAACGACGCCCTCGGTGGTCGGCTTCGCAAAGGATGGGAACCGGCTGGTCGGACAGGTCGCGAAGCGGCAGGCAGTCACCAATCCCGAGAACACGGTCTACTCGATCAAGCGCTTCATGGGACGTCGTTATAATGAAGTTGGGGAAGAGATCAAGCAGGTCCCTTACCGGGTAACCCAGGCGACGAATGGGGATGTGCGGGTCAACATCGATGGCCAGGAGTTCTCGCCGCCGGAGATCTCGGCGATGGTGCTGCAGAAGTTGAAGCAGGCGGCCGAAGACTACCTTGGCCAGAAGGTGACGCAGGCAGTGATTACGGTCCCGGCCTATTTCAACGACGCCCAGCGCCAGGCGACCAAGGATGCCGGGCGGATCGCCGGCCTGGAAGTGTTGCGTATCGTCAACGAGCCGACCGCGGCGGCGCTGGCCTATGGGCTGGACAAGAAGAAGGATGAGACGATCGCCGTCTTCGACTTTGGCGGCGGAACATTCGACATTTCGATTCTCGAAGTTGGAGAGGGAGTGGTCGAGGTGAAATCGACCAACGGAGATACCCACCTCGGAGGCGACGACGTCGACGAGCGGCTGATCAGCTGGATCTCCGAGGAGTTCCGGAAGGATCAGGGGATCGATCTCTCGAGAGACAAGATGGCGTTGCAGCGCTTGAAGGAGGCGGCGGAGAAGGCGAAGATCGAGCTCTCCTCGACGATGGAGACCGAGATCAACCTGCCCTTCATTACGGCCGACCAGACCGGTCCGAAGCACCTCGTGCTGAAGCTGACGCGAGCCAAGTTCGAGCAGTTGGTGGACGACCTGCTGCAGCGAACTCTCGAGCCTTGCCGCAACGCGCTGCGCGATGCCGGAGTGACGGCAGCCCAGATCGATGAGGTCGTGCTGGTTGGCGGATCGACGCGAATCCCGAAGATTCAGCAGATGGTCAAGGAGTTCTTCGGCAAGGAGCCGCACAAGGGGGTCAATCCGGACGAGGTGGTGGCGATCGGCGCCGGCGTCCAGGCGGGAGTCCTCTCGGGTGAAGTGAAGGATCTGCTGCTGCTCGACGTCACCCCGCTCAGTCTCGGCATCGAGACAATGGGTGGAGTCTTCACCAAGCTGATCGAGCGCAACACGACCATCCCGACGCGCAAGAGTGAGACCTTCTCGACGGCGACCGACAACCAGACCTCGGTCGAAGTCCACGTGCTGCAGGGCGAGCGGGCGATGGCTGGCGACAACCGGACCCTCGGCAAGTTCCATCTGGTCGGGCTTCCGCCAGCGCCGCGCGGTGTGCCGCAGATCGAGGTGACCTTCGACATCGACGCGAACGGCATCGTCAACGTCTCGGCCCGCGACATGGGGACGGGGCGCGAACAGAAGATCACCATCACCTCCTCATCGGGTCTCTCAAAGGATGAGATCGACCGGATGACCCGCGACGCCGACTCGCATGCCGAGGAGGACAAGAAGAAGCGGGAGATGATCGAGAACAAGAACCGGCTCGATTCGCTGGCCTACCAGACCGAGAAGACGATCAATGAGAATCGGGAGAAGATCCCGGTCGGCGTCATCTCGGAGGCCGAAGGGGTGATTGCCGAGGCGATGAAGGCGGTCGAGGCGGGTGATGCTGACCAGATGACGGCGCAGCTCGAAAACCTGACGCGAGTTTCGCACCGGATCGCCGAAGCGCTCTACCAGCAGCAGGCGGGCAGCGCTGCGGCGGGCGGCGAGGCGGGGCCCCAGCCCGGCGCCGCGACTGGCGGCGCGGCAACCGGCTCCGGCGCCGGAACCGATGACGTAATCGACGCCGAGTATATCGACGTCGACGAGAAGAAGTAGTCGCGCCTGAGGCGGAGGCGGGTCGATCCCGTCTCCGCCGTGGACGCCGTGGGGAGCAACCTATGTCCAGACAGCACCGTCTTTTGAGTGATCTCGCGGCCATCGAGCAGCAGCTCTCCCAACTACTGCGCTCTGCCAACATTCTCTCGGTCAACCAGGTTGACCTGGCCGGGCTGGCCGGCCCCGGGGGGCCCGGCGCCCCCGGCGGTCAGACGCCGACCTCGACCTGGACTCCGCCAATCGACATCTACGAGACGTCTGACGCCTTCATCCTGACGGCTGAGATGCCAGGCGTGAAGAGCACCGACATCGACATCAAGGTCATCAGTGAGACCCTGCTCCTGCGCGGTGAACGGCGCTGGGAACCGGAAGCTCACCACGAACTGTATCATCGCCTCGAGAGTTCCTATGGCAAGTTCGAACGGAGTTTCAGCCTCTCCGAATCGATCGATACCAACGGGATCACCGCGGAACTCGAACAAGGGGTGCTCAAGCTGACCCTGCCCAAGCATTCAAAGCGTTCCGGACAAACGGTTCAGCAGATCCCGATTCAGACGGGACAGCATGAGCCGGCCTGAGCGACCCGGTCATCAACGCGATCCAATATTCAATCCCCATTCAGACCATGGCTCAAAGAGAAGACTACTATCAGACACTCGGTGTGAAACGGACCGCGACGGCAGACGAGATTCGCAAATCTTACCGGCGGCTCGCCCGCAAGCACCATCCCGATGTCAACCCGGGTGACAAGGCGGCGGAAGAGAAGTTCAAGCAGATCTCCGAGGCCTACGACATCCTCTCCGATGCCAAGAAACGCGAGGTCTACGACCAGTACGGGACCTACAGCGACCACCTGCGCGACTTCCGGCCACCAAATGCCAATCCGCGAAGCGGCACCGGCGGGTTCGATTTCGACTGGTCGAACATCAACCGGGGCCCTGCGGGTGAGAAGCAGCGTGCCGGCGGAGCGAGCCCCTGGGA
>JBEGMZ010000552.1:0-3584 GCA_041182745.1 Acidobacteriota bacterium | reverse complement strand
GGCATATCCCAGAGGTCCCGGCTCACTCGCTCGGAGTGTCGACCTTCAAGCAGGGTAATCTCATCGGTAACCTTCTCCGCCTCGGCCATTGGGTAGTAGCGGCCCCCGGTCTCGGCGGCGATCCTCTTCAAGAGCGTCTCATTCTGACCGGCGTCAAAGAACTCACGATTCTGTGCGGTGACAAGAAAGGACGAGGTGGCCTCTCCCGCCATTACTCCGCCACGGCGTGCCGTGGCACTGATCGAATGAACCCCGGTCTCGGTCACCGTCAGGTTGCCACGGTAGGTGACGACCTTCTCCTCGTAGGATGGTTCAAGCGGAAGCTCGATCTCTCGACCTGATGGTAAGGTCACGGTCGCGACCACCCTGGCCTCGCTCACCGGCTCAAAGCGCGGATCGTTCAACTCGGCGGTCACTGTCATCCCATCGCCAGCTACGTAGGTGTCTCGCTCCGACGCGACCTCGAACCGCCGTGGGGTTGTGCTCACCAGATAACGGAGGAGCTGTCGCCAGAAGGTTTCGTGCGAGCTGTTCTGTGAGGGAAGCTCCATCCGCCAGCGCCAGGTATCGCTTGCCAGCAGCGCCAGCGACCGGCCTCGACCATATCGCTGCTCGATCAGCATCGGCACCGCCATATCTCCGCGCGCCCCCCCTCCCGCACCAGCTGAATCCACCGCAACCGCCTCAAGGATCACGCTCGCCCCGGGTTTCAGGCGCGTCAGCCGTTCCGGGATCGTCACCGGGGGCATCTCTTCCCATGCGCGTGCACTGAGTGCCCGATCCTCGTTCAGTCTGGTGATCGGGTGAGTGCGCCCACGGGCGGTCAGCCGCGGACTGAAACCGGCTACCAGGTTGCCAGCACCCTCCACCGCACCGCTCCCCGGCGGATCGATCTCCACCGGCAGCATCCCGGCGACCGGCGTTCCGCCGTACCTCCCCGCACCAAGCGCGCGCCCTCCACCCAGCGCCAGCACTCCGCCTCCGCGACGACTGGCAAACTGTTCAATCAGCTGCAGCTGCTCGTAGCTGAAAAAATTGGCCTCAATGCTCCCGAGCACTATTCCGTCATACTCAAAAAGCTCCTCCGTCGATGCTGGAAACCCGGTCACCAACTCATTGCCGCTCCCCACTCCCTGCCGGTAGAACTTCCCATCAGCCGACCGTAACACCGAGACCAGCACCAGATTCTTCTCATTTTTGGCCAGCGAAAACCTGAGCTTCCCGTATTCCCAGCGCGGTTCACCTTCCAGATGAAGGATGCGCGGATTTCCGTCACTCACCTCGACCAGCGACTCGATGCTGTTATTTTCGATCGTCGTTTCACCATCGACCGGAGCCAACTCAAAACTGTAGCGGTGAGTGCCAGGGCTGCCCGGTGAAAACTCAACGGTCAGAGGCTTGGGATCGCCTCCAGTTCCAAGCTGGCGGCCATCAAGATTCTGGCTCTTCAACAGCCGACCATCCTCGCTGATCCTGACCGTCAGGCTCTCGACATCGAGCCCCCCGCTCCGACGTATAAACAGGTCGGCGGTGACCGCTGAGCCGATCAGCAGCCGTCGTGGCAGGTTGATCCGCGCCAGTTCAAGATCCTGAAAACCATCGCGATCTCCCACTCCGATGGTGAAGACTGGGACTCCCTGCGACCGGAGCGATCGCAGCTGGTCACCAATGTCGTCTCCATTCGCCCGGCTTCGGTTGGCGGCCCCGTCACTGATCAGCAGAACCGCCGCGAGTTCGCTGCTGCCGGAGTCCTGCCGGAGGGTCGCCATCGCCCCACCCGGATCACTCACCAGGCCACCCGCCGTCAGATCTGAGACAGTTAACCCCGCTGCTGTTACCGGTAATGGGCTCAGCTCTCCCGCAAACTGGTAGGGGCGCAGCCGAAAATTGCGCGCCAGTCGGTTTGCCAGATCCGGTTTGCCCGTCAGTAGATCCCGCACCGCCTCGATTCTTGTCCTGCCGCCTTCGTCCTTCAATCCCATACTGCGTGAATTGTCGACCAGGATGGCCAGACTGGCACTGCGCGGAATGACTGAGGGAACCACCACCACCGGCCGCATGATCAGCAGCAGGATCACGAGCAGCAGCGCTCCCCGCAGCACCATCAGACCAACCCGCAGCCGCCCTCCGATCCGATCACCCAGACTGGCGTAGAAGAAGTATGCCAGCGCTCCAAGACCGATGAAGAGCACGACCGCCATCCACCAGGTCGGACGATTGGCAAAGCCCAGCTCGCCCCGCGCAAAGACTGGCCAGCCATATTTGAACAGAAACTCTGTCAACCGATCCATTGATGATTGCTCCCGCCAGTCTAAATAGAAACAGCCGACATCATAAAAACAGCCGACATCTGAACAGGCAACATTGAAAAACGTCCCTGCTTCGCGGCGATTCCATCATGCAGTGTCCCAATATGGCCTGTTCCGATTTAGCTCCCTCTCACGTCACGATCTTCTGCTGATTCCTCTTTGCGGCGATAGTTGCTGCGATAAGTTGTTGCTCCGTCTCCGGCATGGGTATTATATGGTCCTGATCTGAGAAGTCCACCCGGGCAGCATTCGGCTGTTGCCCGATCCGGGTAATCGGTCGGGATGGCCTGCCGTATCAGGTCGTACCAGCAGGAGAGATTTTGATTGTGAAAAGAGAAGGAACTCCACACCTGACCACGGAGAATCGTCATCTGTTCCGATGGCTTGGCTCGCTGCCGATCCTCTTCTTCGCCATCCGGGTGATCGAGTATGTCTGGATTGCTGGCACTCCCGAACAGATTCTCTGGTGCTGTCACGTCTCGAACCTCCTGCTTGGAATCGGTATGATTCGGCGCCACCCGCGAACCATTCGGGTGGCCTCGCTCTGGCTTCTCGTCGGCCTCCCACCCTGGCTGTTCGATATGGTTATCTCCGGGCTGGTGACGCCGGTCTCGGTGCTCTCTCACCTCGGTGGAGCGCTGGTCGCGCTCCTGGCCCTCCACCGCTTCCGTCCGACTGGTCGCGACTGGCTGCCGGCACTGCTCTTCTTTGTCACCCTCCAGCAAGTGACCCGTCTGCTTACTGTTCCCAGCCCGCTCACCAATGTCAATGTCGCCCACTTTGCCTATGGGCCCTTCCGGGATACAGTTCCTTATTACTGGCTCTATATCGTCGTCAACTCCCTGCTTGCCGGCATCATCCTGTTGGTGGTGGAAAGGCTGGTCTGCCTTCTCTTCCCACCATCAACTGTCGCCCCGATTGGCACAATGAAGAAGGCCGGCGAAGAAGCGACCCACTGATCGCTCCCTCGCCGGCCAGTTGCGATGCGCCGTGAGGTTTCGGCAAGCCGGGCTAATCCAGCGCCTTGAAGAGCAGCGCGGCATTGGTGCCCCCGAACCCAAAGCTGTTCGACAGCGCGTACCTGATATGCGCCGGACGAGCGACGTGCGCGACATAATCGAGATCGCACTGTGGATCCGGATGGTCGAGATTGATCGTTGGGGGAAGCATCTGGTGCCTGACCGCCAGCGCCGTGATGCCAGCCTCAAGCCCTCCCGCTCCACCCAGAAGGTGGCCGGTCATCGATTTGGTCGAGCTGGCGGCCAGCTTATATGC
>JBEGMZ010000551.1:0-3796 GCA_041182745.1 Acidobacteriota bacterium | reverse complement strand
GTTGGCACGGTGATAGTCAGCGAAGGGTGCTGGCTATTGGCAGGGGATCTGGACAGGTGATGAGATACTGGCTGATCGCGATGGTACTGGTTGTGCTGCTGTCTCCGGGCGGAGCGGCGGCGGCTGCCGAACTCGACCGGCAGGCTGGGACCGCCTTCGACTGGGAGAGGGCGGTATCGCTCTATAAACAGGGGCGTTATCAGGAAGCGATCAGGGAGTTTGAGCAGGTTCTCTCCGAACACCCGGATCATCCTGACAGTCTCAAGTATACCGGGCTCGCCTGGTTTCAGCTGAAGGAGTACCAGCGTTCAATCGAGCCGCTTGGGAGATCCCTCCAATTGAAACAGCGGGAGGGCCGTAATGATCCGGAACTGATCCGGGCGCTGGGACTGGCCTGGATCTCACTTGGCCGCTATGAAGAGGCTCTTCCCTTCCTCGAAACCATCACCCGGTTGCAGCTTGACAACGCCGCTAACCATTACCTCCTTGGTGTCGCCTTCGCCAATCTCAATCGCGATGAGGATGCGATCTTCGCGCTGCGCAGATCTTTACAGCTCAATCCACGTGATACCGATACCATCCATTATCTCGCCGGGCGGCTTTTTCAGACAGGCCGGCTTCGGGAAGCGATCGGGCTGCTACGTCGCGGGCTGGCAATCGACCCCAGGAAACCGGAGCTCCTCGGGCTGCTGGCGGAGTCGAGCCTCCGAAACGGAGCCAGCGCGGGGGACGAGAAGTTAGCGCAGGCCGACTTCAACGAAGCCGTGCGGGCGGCGAAGGCGCTCACCACGATCCGCAGCGATGGCTCAACTCTCGAGCTGCTCGGTCGGGCCTACCTCGCCGCAAAGAACTATCCGCTTGCCGAGTCGACCCTGATGCGGGCCTTCGAGCTGACACCGAGTCCGGGCGCAGCGCTCTGCTTCAACCTCGGCTTTGCCCACGCCCGAACGAAATCCTGGAATCGAGCGGTCGAGCGGCTCGTTCAGGCAGATCGGTTGGTGCCGAATGACGTCAACACCCTCTACTATCTTGGATATGTCTATGAGAACCTTCGTCGATACCAGCCAGCCCTTGAGGCCTACACCCGTGCGTGGGATCTTGGTGGCCGGAGCAATCCCGAGTTGAAGACGAGCATCGACCGGGTCTCGGTGTTGACCGGGAACCTGTGAGTCAGTCGGCTTCGAGCGGATCCAATCAGCAGCCGGAAGGAGACCAGTTGAAGATTACAGAAAGAGTGCTGCCACGAGGGAGAATGATCGGCCTGGTGACTGGCCTCGTACTTGGCGCTGCCACGCTCGGCCTGATCCGAGCGCAGGTCACGAGTGACGGGACTGATCGACCGGACCGCCTCTACCAGGACTATGTCCAGGCACTTGAGCTGGTGCGTGACAAGTACGTCGTGCCAGTAACCTTCGAGACTCTCAACACGGCCGCCGTCTCCGGGATGCTCCGCACTCTCGATCCGCACTCGAACTTTTACGATCGCAAGTACTTTGAAGAGATGCGACTGGAGCAGCGAAGCCAGTACTATGGCATTGGAGCAACGATCCAGCAGCGTTATGGTGGAGTCTACATCATCGAGCCATTCCGGAACACTCCGGCACTGCGGGCCGGACTCCGATATGGGGATCGGATTATCTCGATCGATGGTCAGAGCACAGCCGGCCTCGACACGGACGGGGTCCGGAGCCGGCTGCGCGGCGAGCTTGGAACAAAGGTACTGGTTAAAGTTGAGCGGGCCGGAATGGCCGAACCGGTCGAGGTAACGCTCGAGCGTGGAGCAGTCGACCTGCCATCGATCTCATCGACCTATCTGCTCCGACCCGGGCTTGGATATGTCGCGCTTTCGCGCGGATTCCACTCGACCACCAGCGAGGAACTCAACCGGTCGATACTATTTCTGAAATCACTGGGAATGAGTTCACTGATCCTCGATCTGCGCGGTAATCCGGGAGGGTTTCTTGACCAGGCGATCAGCGTTGCCGACAAGTTTCTGTCGCGGGGGCAGACGATCGTCGCGGTACGTGGGCGCAGTGGTCGAACCGCCGAGAAGGACTGGGTAGCTGAGTCGGGATCGCCAGAGTCTTTTCCACTGATCGTAATGATCGACGATGGTTCGGCCTCGGCCTCAGAAATAGTCGCCGGTGCGATCCAGGATCACGATCGCGGACTCATCATCGGAGAACAGAGTTTCGGCAAGGGGTTGGTTCAGACAATCTTTCCCCTCAAGAGCGGAGCCGGTCTTACCCTGACGACGGCACGCTACTATACCCCAAGTGGGAGGCTGATCCAGCGCGACTACTCGAACGGCTCAGTCTATGAGTATCTTACCCGGCGAGCCAATCAGCCCGGCGAGCTCCCGACAGAGCGGAGAACACCGCAGGTCTTCCGTACCGACCGGGGGCGGACAGTCTATGGCGGTGGTGGGATTGAGCCGGACATCGTGATCAAGCCGGATCAGACAAGCAGCGCCCAGGGCTTGATCTGGTCGACCGGCCTCTTCTATTTCACCCGTGAACTGATCGGAGGGCGGGTGGCAGCCGCTGCCGGGTTCCGACTGGGGCCGCTCGAGATCAATCACGAACCACGGCCGGATGAGTTTCCGATCACTGCTCAGATCATCGCCGCCTACCAGGATTACATGAACCAGTTCATCCGCGAGCATCCGGGCACGGGCCTGACCCCGGAGATGGTGCGCGATAATCTGACCTGGGCGCAGCGAAGGATCCGGGAGGAGGTGCTGATAGCCGCCTATGGGGTCGACGTCCAGCGCCGGATGACCGCGGAGAACGATCCGCAGCTCCAGCGGGCTATCGCCGAACTACCACAGGCGGCGCGCATGGTCGAGGAGGCGCGAAAGGCGCCGGTGACGCCACGCGCTCAGTCGGCCTCCCCGCTCCGCCGCTGATAGTGCCAGGAGACGAGCAGCAGGATTACTCCGAGGGCGACGAAGGAGGCGATACGATAGACCTGCTCCAGCGCGGCAAGATCGAAGAGGAAGACCTTGCCGATCGTCAGGGCGAGTGTCAGCAGCCCGAGCCGCCGGATCTGTCGATTGGATCGCCAGGCGCCAAACGCGATCAGCGCCGCGCCATAACTGGCGCACAGGATCGACTGCCCCGCCTGCTCGACCAGTCCACCTTCCCCAAGGCCCGGATGCCGGTCAAGGAAGCTATCGATCTCAAGACTGAGACCGCCAAGAAGGCTCAGATTAGCGCCAGTCAGCAGAAGACGCATCAGAGCCGATCGTTCGTGCCGCTGCATCCCATCCCCGGCCCGCCGGTATTCCCGATAGGCGCCGGCAAGGGCGAGGGCGAGAACCACGTGGAGGCCAAAGTCGAGATTGAGAAGGGTCACCTGCCACGATTGGTCGTCATGCCCAACGCCGGCCGCCACGCTCAGAACGCCGGCCAGAAGGAGCAGCAGGAGTCCGGGAAGTCGCGCCGCGACGGCCCGGCGACGAATCCCGGCCACGACCAGCGCGAGGCCCGAGAAGGCCCACCACGCTCCGACGAAGAACTGGCTCTGCTGTTGAAGACGGCTGATCTCGCGGTGGTTCCACTCCGCGCCCCGGTAGGGATCCTCGAGCAGACGAAAGTAGTCCCACTGGTCCAGGGTTATCCAGGCCACCAGGAGCAGTGCCGCGATCAGAGCCAGTGCGCCACTCGCCGTCCCTCTCTCCCGCTCACTGACAGTGAACTCCATCCGCCGGTAGAGCCAGGCCGCAAGCAGCAGTGCCGCCATTGTTACGGCAATCGGCACACCACGCCAGTTGAACATTATCAGAAAATGGGAG
>JBEGMZ010000550.1:0-3118 GCA_041182745.1 Acidobacteriota bacterium | reverse complement strand
GTCACTGATCCCTACGTTGATCTGATTCGACAAACACTGGATGAGTATCCACGACTGCGTGCAACCCGCATCTATGAGATGGTCAAGGCACGGGGATATAGCGGATCGGTCATCCAGCTCCGGCGTGTTGTCAGAACCCTGCGTCCCGCACGACGTGAAGCCTTTCTGCGCTTACAGACTCTGCCGGGTGAGCAGGCCCAGGTCGACTGGGCCTGCTTTGGGACGATGCGCATTGGACGCGCAACCCGCAAACTCTCCTGCTTTGTCATGACTCTCTCCTGGTCGCGGGCGATCTGGCTCGAGTTCTTTACCAACCAGAGCCTGGAGAATCTTCTGCTCGGACACGTTCACGCCTTTAACGATTTTGGGGGCGTACCGCGCCATATTCTCTACGACAACATGGCGAGCGTCGTCATTGAGCGCTACGGCGACGGGATTCGGTTTCACCCGCGGATCCTCGAGCTCTGTGCCCACTACCATTTTGAAGCCCGTCCCTGTCGTCCGGCACGTGGCAATGAGAAGGGGCGTGTTGAAAGGGCCATCCAGTATATCCGCCACTCCTTCTTTGCCGCCCGCTCCTACTCTTCGCTGGAGGATCTGAACCGCCAGGCCCGTCTCTGGCGCACCGAGACGGCACATCAGCGTCGCTGGAGGGATAACGATTCGAGAATTGTCCGTGATGTTATCGACGAAGAGAGACCCCTCCTCGTCCCACTCCCTGTGAATCAATTCGAGACCGATCATTTGTCAACGGTAAAGTCGGACAAGACCATTTACGTCCGCTATGATCTGAACGACTACTCCATTCCACCATCGGCAACAGGTAAGTTGTTGACACTGGCGGCCGGACAGGACCGGATTCGCCTGTTTGATGGGACAACCGAGATTGCCAGTCATCAGCGCAGCTACGACCGCCATGCACGAATCGACGATCCCCGCCATATCGAGGAGTTGATTGAGATCAAACGCAAAGCTACCGGTTCCACCGTCGTCGGACGTCTGCGTCTGGCCGTTCCACTGATCGATGCCTTCTTTGAAGCAGCTTTTGCGAGAGGTGAATCGATCGCCCTTCTTTCACGAAGGCTGAGCAGTCTTTTCAGGGAATACGGTGGAGAAGAACTCAATGCGGCGATTACGGAGGCTCTCCGACGTGAGACGCCGACGGCTTCCTCCGTCACTTATCTCCTGCAACAGCAACAGCGTGCCCGCAAGCGAAAGCTTCCACCGGTCGATCTTTCAAAGCATCCACATCTGGCACATCTGGCCGATCTTGCCGTGCCCAACTATTCACTGGAGAGATATGATGAACTTGCCAAACACGATGACAACTGATCTGCCTCACCAGCTGTTTCAGATCGGCCTGCGGGCAACGGCTGGAGGACTTGATGATCTGCTTGCCCGCGCGATAAGCCAGCGATGGGCACACCGACAGCTGCTTGAGGAAATAGCTCGAAACGAGATTGCCGACAAGGGGGCACGTAATCTCGAACGACGTTCACGGTTGGCACGGATTGGCCGGTTCAAGCCGATGATCGACTTTGACTGGAACTGGCCAAAACATATCGATCGACCATTGATCGAGCAGTGGTTGAAACTTGACTACATTCGTGAGCATCGCAACCTGATTATGATTGGCACCAATGGCGTCGGAAAGACGATGATTATCAGAAATCTGGCCCATCTCGCCCTGCAAGCCGGACAGACAGTGATGTTTCGGAGGGCGGCAGAACTGATCTCTGACTTGACCTGTGACAGTCCCCGGCAACGTCGACAGAAGCTACGCCAGTATGCAGGTATCGATCTCCTCTGTATCGATGAGATCGGTTATCTGTCCTATGATGCAAGCGCCGCCGATCTCTTGTACGAGGTGGTCAATGCCCGTTATGAATCGGGCTCGATCGCGATCACCACCAACCGTAATTTTTCTCAATGGAATGAAGTCTTTCCGAACGCTACCAGCATTGGGACGATGCTTGATCGTCTCGCTCACCACGCTGATATTACGGTTGTCGAAGGGCCAAGCTACCGACTTCATGAAAGTGAGGTTGAGACAGCCGCCCGACGGAGGACTCGATGACCAGGGTAGAGTTTGTCAATAAGGTGCTGGCACTCTATTTGACGGCTGACGGGACTCCGGGTCGCGTCAGCCGATCTGATCGTCTCTTGGCCGGGTCTCTGTATGATCAGGGAATCACGGTGGATCAGCTCGAGATGGCCTTTACGCTGACTGCGGCGCGGAGGCGTTTCAGAGATCCAGAATACCCAGCTCTTTCTCCAATCAGGTCGCTTCATTATTTCGTGCCTGTGTTGGAGGAAGTAAAGTCAACATCGATACCTGATGAGTACGTGAGATACCTGCGTTATAAACTGTCTCGGCTTGGAGGGTGAATTTGATGAAACCAGAGGGGGGTGACAGGGTCCGGCGGTGTTCAGATTTACCCAGTTTTACATGATCGCTGACATCCCCCATCGGAGCGCTTTCATGCACACCTGCCGGAGGGATACACACTCGATCACATTCACCCGTCGTGAAGTCCGCGAACGGCAAGTGAACCGCCGAGGTGAAGGGTGATATCGGCGACAAGGTGAAAGGTCTGAAAATGAATGGCGAGCTCGCGGATAGGAGGTTCGGTCTTGACAAGATAGTCTCGGACTTCGACTGAATGTACGCCTGGCAGGGCGCGGAGGAGAGCGGCCAGTTCTTCGATATCGCGTGTGTGGCGGGCGGCCTCCTCCAGGGCATGAAGGAGGCCGCCTTTGGGATCATCGTTCATTTGCGGAAATAGGTCATCGACGGACCGGGACGGCCGACGAAGCAGATGAAGCGGAAGTCGTAACGAAGGATATAGCTGAGCGCCTGCCGGGCCTCGGCCTCCGACTGGTCGAAGTCCATGATCCAGTGGTTACCGTCAACCACCTTCCACCGTCCGCTGACGTATTGAGCCTGCACAGTGGCGGGGTTGAACGAGATGGCGTCCTCGCCGGCCATCGCGCCGCTCGGAGCCTGGCCGTTCACAAGGTAAAACTCCATCGACGGCCCGGGGCGCCCTACGAAACACTGCGTGTTCATCTTGTAATGCTTGATGATCTTCAGCGCCTGCTGGGCTTCTGTCTCGCT
>JBEGMZ010000549.1:0-4005 GCA_041182745.1 Acidobacteriota bacterium | reverse complement strand
ATGTAGACCTTTCCATTCGCCACTGACAACCCACCCCAGTGAACCCAGGACGCAATCTGATCGCCACTGTTCCAGAGCTCCTTGCCGGTCTGAGCGTCGAGTGCGTAAAGAACCGCCTTCTTTGAGTTGCGGATCCGGTTTGATGAATCGTGATTGTAAGCGAGCCCGATGTCGAAGGCCGCCTGATCAGTATCCTCGCCGCTGCCATAGGCGAAGATCACGCCGTTCGCGATCACCGGCGGCTCGGCGCGGTTCATATCACGCGAGAGCCAGGCGGGGTCGAGCGTGTAGCTGCCACCCTTCTCGCTGACCTTGAAGGCGGCGATCGCGCCGTACTTGATCGGACCGTTCTCGATTGGTGCCTTAAACTTGGAGTGCTTCGGCCCCCAGAACGGAGTCAGCGCCCAGCGCGTCCCGGACTTGTCCTCCCACGTCGCCATCGATCCCCAGATCCCGGCCGAAGCGAAGTTGACCTCCTCGTTGCAGATCAGCGGTGTCCGGTGGAGCGGGGTTCGATGATCGTCCCCACCGATCGAGTCGGTGTCCATCAGGTAGATCACGCACTCCTTGCCGGCGTCGATCATCAGCTCCTTACCCTTAAACTTGAAGATGGCTGGCGTCACCTGCATATCGAGGTCGCGTTTCCAGAGCCACTCGGCATTGGTCGGGCCGTAGTAGTCGACCAGCTCGGCCGCCTTGGTCTGCGGGTTCTGTCTGACTCCGATGATGCCGTTACCGTAGACGCCGTTCTCCGGATCCCAGGGGCCATCGCCGGTCCCGGTGTAGAGCACTCCGGATGAGCTGATGGCCGGGCCTGTCCGCCCCCACATTCCGCCGCCAGCCGGGCCCCAGGTTCCGACCTTGTCGGTTGCCAGATCGTAGATGTAGACCATGTTGGGGTTGCCGCCGCAACCCTGCGCTGTGTGGGTATAGATGACGTTGTGGCGAAGGCTCAGCGCATAGGGTTTGCCGTTTGGTGGCATAAACTTCGCCGGCGGAGCAATCTCCTTCCCGTCAGCGAGGTTGAGCCGACGGAGCGTTCCGTCCCATGCCGCAGCATAGACCGTATATTTGCCGGGAGTATCCGTCGGGCCGATCACTGGTGTGGCGGTGATCCCGCCGGGGCAGAGAATTCCCGCCCCACGCCCCCCACCAGCCGGAGGGGTCCAGTCGGTCTTGAACCTGGTGTGCCAGAGGATCTCACCGGTTTCGGCATCGAGACCATAGAGGTTGTCGGTTACTCCGGTTACAAGGACGATCGAACGCCACCCCCTCGCCGTATCGACGCGACCGGCGATCAGCACCGGAAGGAGGTTGTGCATCTGCCGTGGTTGATTGTCGAGCTTCGTCTTCCAGAGCAGCTTCATGTCACGGACACTGCTGGTTGAAATCAGCGTCTCATTCCGCTGCCATGCCGTCCGTTCAAGATCACCGCCGTCGGTCAGCCAGTCGGCCACTGCCGCCTGACCGCCCTGTGCCAGACGCTGCGGCGTCCAGATCAGTCCGCAGACCGTCAGCAGCGCCACCACCAGCCCAGTCATCATTGCAGTCTTTCGATATCCCACGTGAGAGACTCCCTTCTGATCACGCCACTCCCGGAGAGTGGACGCGATTTGAGTGCCGGATTTCGGATTGATTCGAAGAAACGATTATGTAAACCAGGGTCCGTGATCGCCGTGGGCCGCGTCGCTGGAAGTCTCCAGATCGACAGACTCCGTAACGATAATGATGGGATTGAACCGCATTCAGACAGACCTCACGGACTCACCACCGACCTAGCCGCTTATACCACCGAAATCCGGCAATGGGCAAGCCGAAGCCGAATAAAGTGCTACTCTCACCACCGCGGATGCCAGGTACCGGCTTTTGTCGATCGACAGGTCAAATTATGTCTGTCTGGTCTTTGCAACGTGGCTCAATTAGGCTACATTTAAATTGTTTTATCCCGCATTGTTAAGAGACTGAAATTGGGTTTTTCGTAAATTTTCAGGCGATTCTTCAGGCGATTCTTCAGACAAGCTGTTTCGCTGGTCTTCAGCAGGCAGGTCGCCAGTTGGCGGCAGGCTGGCGTGAATTATCGGGCTTGAATTTTGATTCGTACTTTGACGAGGTCTCCATTCAGATAAACCAAGTGAACCAGACAAACCAGATGAACCGGATCCGGATGAAGACTCATATTAATACGAATACCATATGAACACGAATACAAACACAAAGAGCACAAACATTATCACAAGCATTATCACAAGCATTATGAAGACAAGAGGGCTGCGTCTGACCCGATTGCTGACCCGGATAATGACTCTGCTTGCCCTTGGTGTCGTCGGTTTTGTCCTGCCACTTGGGCCGCGGGCGGCCGACACTAATCCACGGGCGGCGGTACGGGCAATCCTCGAGCAGAACTGTTTCTCCTGTCACGGGCTGACCGCGCCAAAGGCGGGGCTGAGCCTGGAGAAGCTGATGGCAGGCAACTCTACCGGCGAGCACTTCCTGGAATGGGAGCGGGTGGTGAACGTTCTTGAGCAGAAGACGATGCCGCCGTCAGGAATGCCCCAGCCGGATGATCAACAGCGGCAGCAAGTTATTGACTGGGTCAATTCAGGTCTTGCCGACTACGCGCGACGGCATGACGGTGACCCGGGTGAGGTGACGGTACGCCGGCTGACGAGCGGAGAGTACCGCTACGCGATCCAGGATCTGACCGGGGTTCCGATCAACACGGCCGCCCTCGGCATCGACACGGCCACCGATTCGGTTGGGGGAGAGGGATTTGCCAGCTTTGGGGATGTCCAGTTCATGCAGGATGCGACCCTCGAGCGTTATCTCACCGCGGCCCGCCGGATCGCCGACCATGCGGTGATCGGTGCCGGCCCACTCGAGTTCTTCACCGATCCGGGTAAGACCGGGTTTGAGCTGGCCTCGATTGAGCGGATTCGTGAGATCTATGCCCGGGCCGGCTTTCGAACCGTCTCTGGTGAGGGCGGCCGCCCGTTTGGACTTGAAAAGTATGGTCAGGCGCTCTACGTTGCCTGGCAGTACCGGCACCGCGAGGCGCTCGGTCGCCCGACCGCGACCATTGCCGCACTGGCAGCAGCGGAGGGGATCTCGAAGGAGTTTGCGGTCCACATAAGCGAGGTCTTCAATCGGCCGCGGAATGGTCGGTCGCTTGGCTATCCGCTGGCGGAGGCGGCGGCGCGGTGGGATCGGCTGGCGGCGCCATCCCCGAGCGGCCTCAGGCCCGAGCTGGAGCGATCGGTGCGGCAGGGCTGTGAAGAGATCCAGAAGTATCTGGTTACCTGGCCCAGCTGGCTCTTTGCTCGCGGGGACGTTGCAGCCGGAGGGGCTGGAGACGAGAGCCCGCTCGAGTTTACCGACCGGACCCTCAATGTTGCCTCGAACGTACCTTTCAACTTTCGGCCCTTTTCGATCAGTGGAGAGAAGGGGCAGCGGAGGGTAACAATCCATCTCAATGTGGCGCCAGTCGATCCGCGAACTCCCGGTGAGCCGGAGATCATCTGGCGGAACATGGCCATCTTCAGGAGACTTCGACCCAACGGCCCTCCAGGCGTGACCTCCGACCCACCGGTTCCGCTCGGCACCCTCGTCTCACCTGCGACTGCCGCCCGGCTGCGTCTTGGTCAGGGGCGGGATGGGGCGCGCCTTGGACCACACGACTTCATCGCCGCCGGGTCGACCAGCATCGAGCTGCAGCTTCCGGCCGGGATTGAAGAGAATCTGCTTGAACTTCGTTTTGAGGCGGAACTGACTGGTAATCGTGACCAGGTCGCCCGCATCCTGGTCGCCGACCGGGCGGATGGAAGAACCCGCGGTCAGCCAACCCGTGGTCTGATCGGTGATATGAAGAGCCGTGGTTACCGAGCCTTTCGCGACGGAGTCACGGAGTACGTTCGCCTTGCGCCTCCCAATTCGCACGGTGAACCGACTCCGGCCGACAAGGATCCAATCCCGGAGCCGTTCGACAATACCTACAATGTTCCCGAGCAC
>JBEGMZ010000548.1:0-6785 GCA_041182745.1 Acidobacteriota bacterium | reverse complement strand
CTTGGGACAACTACGCGATCATCAGCGCAAAGACTGCCTCGGCGCTCGGTCTCGCGCCGAAGGAGGAGCCAAACCATACCCAGGCAAAGATGGTGCGGATTGTTCACGGGGGACGCGAGTTGACCCTGCCGGCCTGGGTTCAGCCAGGGCACCCGGACAATTCGGTTACCGTCTTTCTCGGCTATGGGCGAACCCGGGCGGGCAATGTCGGCACGGGGCTTGGCTTCAATGCTTACGCTCTCCGCACGGCCGACGCTCCGTTCATCGCTCATACCGATGTCAGGTTTGAAGTCGCAAGCGGTACCTACGAGCTTGCCTCGACTCAGGAGCACTTCGCGATCGACGCCAGCGGGATCAAGAGCGACTTTATGATCCCGGGTGAGGATCTGACCTCCCGTCACATTCTGCGAACGGCCAGCCTCGACGAGTACAGCAAGGACTCCCACGCTCTCCATCACGGAGCGCACAAACCGGGCAAGGAGCTGACCGTATTTCCTAACTGGAAGTATGAGGGCTACTCCTGGGGCATGGCGATCGATATGAACGCCTGCGTCGGATGTAATGCCTGTGTCGTTGCCTGCCAGTCTGAGAACAATATTGCGGTCGTCGGAAAGGATCTCGTAGCGAAGGGGCGCATCATGCACTGGCTCCGGATCGACACCTACTTCCGCGGTGGGGTCGTCAATCCAGAGGTCTACTTCCAGCCGATGATGTGCCAGCACTGTGAGTCGGCTCCGTGCGAAGTCGTCTGCCCGGTCAACGCAACGGTTCACGATGCCGAGGGGCTCAATGTGCAGGTCTACAACCGCTGTGTCGGGACACGTTACTGCTCAAACAACTGCCCCTACAAGGTGCGTCGCTTCAACTACCTGCTCTACGGAGATTGGGAGACTCCCAGTCTCAAGAATGTTCGCAATCCGGAAGTGACAATTCGCTCGCGTGGTGTGATGGAGAAGTGCACCTTCTGCACCCAGCGTATCCAGGCGGCAAAGATCGAGTCGGAGAAGCAGAACCGTCCGGTTCGGGATGGCGAGATTCAGACCGCCTGCCAGACCGCCTGCCCGACTGAGGCGATCATCTTCGGAAATCTGAACGATCCGGAAAGCCGGGTCGCCAAGCTCAAGGGTGAGCCACGGAATTATGACGTTCTGGCTGACCTTAACACCCGGCCGCGGGCAAGCTACCTCGGCGCAATCCGCAACTCCAATGCGGAGCTGGGTGGAGGTAAGAGCCACGGTAACTCACACGGTGGCCAGCACGGAGGAGACGCAAATCATGGCTGATACAATCGAAAACAAGGGGTATGTTGATCCACGTCCTCCCGTTATCGGGCCCGGTCACACCTTCGAGTCGCTCACGGCAAAGATCGCCGATGTCGTCTTCATGCGCCGCTTTCAGAAAGGCTGGATCTTTGGATTCGGGATTGCCTTCCTGCTGGCACTAGCCCTGTTCAACACGATCGCCTATCTGGTACTGAAGGGAGTGGGGATCTGGGGGAACAGCGTCCCGGTCGGTTGGGCCTTCGACATCATCAACTTTGTCTGGTGGATTGGAATCGGTCACGCCGGAACGCTGATCTCGGCCATTCTGCTTCTGCTCAGACAGAGCTGGCGGAACTCGATCAACCGTTTCGCTGAGGCGATGACGCTCTTTGCCGTCGCCTGCGCCGGCCTCTTCCCAGCGCTTCACACCGGGCGTCCGTGGGTCGACTACTGGCTCTTCCCTTATCCAAACACGATGGGGATGTGGCCCAACTTCCGCAGTCCGCTCATGTGGGACGTCTTCGCAGTCTCGACCTACGCCACTGTCTCAGCGCTCTTCTGGTTCATCGGATTGATCCCCGACTTTGGTACCATGAGGGATACGGCAAAGCACCCGTGGCAGCGCGCCATCTTCGGTATTCTGTCGATGGGCTGGCGGGGTGATGCCCGACACTGGCACCGATACGAATCGGCCTACCTGTTGCTGGCCGGTCTCTCGACCCCGCTGGTACTCTCGGTCCATTCGATCGTCTCGTTCGACTTCGCGGTCGGAATCATACCCGGCTGGCACGCGACTATCTTCCCGCCCTACTTCGTCGCCGGGGCGGTCTACGCCGGGTTTGCGATGGTGCTGACGATCGGTCTGCCGGTGCGGAAGTTCTACCATCTCGAGGATTTCATCACGCTCCGTCACATTCGAAACATGTGCAAGGTGATGCTGGCGACCGGATTGATCGTCGGTTACGGGTATCTGATGGAGCTCTTCTTTGCCTGGTACAGTGGCAACACCTATGAGCAGTTTATGATGAAGAACCGGATGTTCGGCCCGTACGGTTATATGTACTGGCTGCTCATCCTCTGCAATATTCTGGTTCCACAGCTGCTCTGGATCAAGAAGTATCGTGACAACCTGCTGGTGGTCTTCGTTGTCTCGATGTTCATCAACGTCGGCATGTGGTTGGAGCGCTTCGTCATCATCGTCATGAGCCTCCACCGCGACTTCCTCCCGTCGTCCTGGCGGATGTACACGCCGACGGTCTTCGACTTTAGTATGTTCTTCGGTACGATCGGCTTCTTCCTGACGCTGATGTTCCTTTTCCTGCGGTTTGTTCCGATCATTCCGATCTTTGAGATGAAGGTGATGCTGCCACAGGCGAAGGTCAGGAGCGACGACAAGAGTCAGGCGGCAGAGGGTGATAAGGGGACGCTCGGCGGAGCGGTTCCACAGTTTGGTGACTAAATCGGAACAGGCAACATTGGGCCTTGGCTGGCTGGAATGGCCGCTGAGAAGGGACTTGTTCCAATATAGCCTGTTACGATGTTGGCTGTTACCATGTTGGCCGTTTCTATTATGATCAACCGTTGGTAGGATTGAGTTTATGAACAGACAGGAAGAGCACTCAATTTACGGGGTAATGGCGCGGTTCGACACGCCAACCGACGTGGTGCGGGCGGCGCGCGATGCCAATGCGGCTGGTTACCGTCAGGTTAACGCCTACAGCCCCTTTCCGATCGAAGAGCTGTCAGAGGCGATCGGATTTCACCGGGATCACGTCTCCAAGACAGTCCTCCTCGGTGGGCTGCTGGGAGCGGCAGGAGGCTTTGCCCTCCAATACTTTACGTCGGTGATCGACTATCCGATCAATGTCGGAGGTCGGCCACTGCTGAGCCTGCCGTCTTTTGTCCCGATCATCTTCGAGTCGGGGATATTGCTGGCGGCCTTTGGGGCGGTGCTGGGGATGATTCTGATGAATGGTCTTCCCCGTCCGTATCATCCGGTCTTCAATGTCCCGAGTTTCAAGCGAGCTTCGCGCGACGCCTTCTTCATCTGCATCAAGGCGACCGATCCGAAGTTCGATCCAGCTCGGACACGCGATTTTCTGGCCGGGCTCGGAGCGAAAGAGGTGACCGATGTTGAAGCGTAACCTGAGGAGCCTGACATTGCTGCTTCTCCTCGCCGGAGTTGCGGTCAGCGGTAGTGCCTGTCGTCAGGACATGCACGACAATCCAAGATATGAGGCCTACGAGGTCGGCTCCCACCGTGAGATCCCGGAAGGTACGGTCGCGCGTGGCGCGCTCGACACCAACCCCTCGGCACCGAAGCTGGAGCAGGGAGCATCAACTCCGGCCGCGACGCCTTCGCCAGCCGGCGCGACCGCTCCCACGGTGACTCCGGCGGCGGCAGTCCCGACGGGCGAAGATGGCTTCCCCTTCAAGGTGACGAAGGCGATCCTCGATCGTGGCCAGAACCGGTATAACATCTCGTGCCTCCCCTGCCACGGTGCGCTCGGGGACGGCAATGGAATGATTGCGCTGCGGGGCATCCGCCGTCCGCCCTCCTACCACGATGAGCGGCTGCGCAAGGCTCCAACGAGCTACTTCTATGACGTCATCACCAATGGATTTGGAGCGATGTCCAACTACGCCGATCAGCTGACCCCGGAGGATCGATGGAAAGTGATCGCATACGTCCGGGTGCTGCAGCTGAGCCAGCGGGTGGACGGAGCGGCGCTCTCCGAGGTTGACCGGCGTCATCTCGATGGGGCTGAGCAGGGGTCGAAGGCAGAGACTGCTTCTGGAGAGGGCAATCAGTCTGTGGGAGGACAGGGTAACCAATGAACAAGAATTTTGCCGCACCGTCCGACCTTGGGCGGATCCAGAGTCTGGTGATCGGAGTCGGCCTGCTCGCCCTGGTTGGCTGGGTGGTCGGGGTCTTCACCTCCGGGCACGCGAGGGAGATGTTCTTCCAGACCTACCTTGTCGCCTACATCTTCTGGATTGGAATCGCTCTCGGTTGTCTTGGCTGGCTGATGATCCAATACCTGGGCGGAGCGACCTGGGGAATCGTCATTAGGCGTATTCTCGAATCCGGCGCCCACACTCTCTTTCTGATGGCGGTGCTCTTCATCCCGATCCTGATCGGGCTGAAGGATATCTACCAGTGGACCAACATTGACGGTATTGCCGACGAGCAGCTGCGGGAGCTGGTGGCGAAGAAGACCGCCTGGCTCAATCCGACGTTCTTCACCGTCCGCGCGGTCATCTATTTTGCGATTCTGCTGACATTGACGGTAGTGCTGCGTCGTCTCTCGCACAAGTTGGACGAGACCGGCGATCCGCAGAACATCTACAGTGCGCAGAACTGGAGTGGACCCGGCTTTCTCGTCTATGGCCTGGTCTGCACATTTGCCGGGATCGACTGGGTGATGTCGCTCGATCCGGAGTGGTTTTCGTCGCTCTTTGGACTGTTGATGATCGCGGGGCAGGGAGTTGCCTCGATGGCGTTGATCATTTCGGTCTGCGTAGTGCTGGTGAAGCGCGAGCCGATGAACCACGTTCTGAAGCCGAAGCACTTCCACGATTTTGGCAAGCTGCTCATGGCGCTGGTCTGTGTCTGGGCCTACTTCTCCTTCTCGCAGCTGCTGATCATCTGGTCGGGAAACCTGCCGGAAGAGATACCGTGGTATATCGAGCGCTTCAAGGGACCGTGGCGTTACATCGGCCTGCTCCTGATCGGCCTCCATTTTCTGCTGCCGTTCTTTCTGCTGCTCTCGCGCGACCTTAAGAAGAACAGCCGGAGGCTGGTCCTGGTTGCATGGCTGATAATTGTGATGCGGCTGGTTGACCTCTTCTGGGTGATCGTTCCCTCAATCGAGAACGATCATCATCAGATGGTTAAGCTTTCGAGTTATCCGATCTACCTGCTGGCGGCGGTCGGGTTTGGTGGTGTCTGGCTTGGCTGGTTCTTCTGGCAGTTGCGTCAGCGTGATCTGGTTCCCCATCGTGATCCCCAGTTTGAAGAGGCGATCAGCGACGGTGGCCACCACTAGGTTTTACAATATCCGGTTTAATCTATGAGCGAACATAACGAACATCAGCATCACGATCACCAGGAGCCGGAGTCGAGTTCAATCAAGGCGAAGCCGATCCTCGTCTTCCTGGGTGTTCTGGCCGCCGCGACCGCCTTCGTCTTCGTCCTGATCTGGGGGCTCCTTCGGGTGCTCGACATGCGGCGTGAGGCAGATACTACTCCGCCGGTGTCACGGGTCGAGCTGCCAGATGGGCAGCGGAAACTTCCACCCGAGCCACGCCTCCAGGGCGCTCCAGGCCCGACCGGGCCGACCCTGCTGCCGCTCGATGACTGGCGCGTCTACAAGGAGATGACCGACAAGCAGGTCGCCTCTTACGGATGGGTCGACAAGGCGGCTGGGATTGCCCGGGTACCGATCGAGCGGGCGAAGGAGCTCGCAGTGGAGCAGGGGCTCCCGCTGCTCTCGGAGAAGCTGGCCGGTGAAGTTGAGCGGGCTGAAGCGACCCGACGGATGGCGCTTGGTGCCGATTCGAGCGGTGGACGGGAGATACGTGCAAAAGCGACCGATGGGCAGCTCCCCGCGCCGGCTGTTTCCGCTCCGCCCCCAGCCGCTCCTGTCGTGACAACGGCGCCGCAACATTGAGCGACTCTGTCGTTAAGCGGCCTCTTCGCGGGTCGAGCAGGTTCTGGATGTGACCAGATGTTGTAAACGGTAGGTTGTTTGGCACTGTGAGTGGTATGAGCATGCAAAGACATCCTGAGAGTGTGAACAGACTGGCTGGCTGGTGGGGGAGGTCATATCTTCTCCCGGTTGCGCTCGCGCTGGTCGCGACGATCTGCGCCGGGTCGGTCTACGGTCAGCCGGCTGGCGTGCGTCCCCCGGTTCTCAAGGACGTTGGAATTGACCAGCTGCTCAACAACCAGGTCCCGGCTGATCTAGTTTTTCAGGATGAGGAGGGCCGGAGCGTCAAGCTCGCCGACTACTTCGGCGACAAGCCAATAGTCTTGTCGCTCGTCTACTATGACTGCCCGCAGCTCTGCACGCAGGTTCTGACCGGGCTGCTTGGTACACTCCGGACGCTTCCGATGACTCCCGGCAAGGACTTCGTCGCCCTGACGGTCAGCTTCGATCCGAAGGAGAAGACGCCGTTGGCTGCCGCCAAGAAGAAGGAGTACATCGAACGCCTTGGCAAGCCGGAGGCGGCCGCCGGATGGCATTTCCTGACCGGAGAAGAGTCACAGATCGTCGCGCTCACCCGGGCGGTTGGATTCCGTTACGTCTGGGATCCGGTGACCAGTCAGTACGCCCACGCCAGCGGGATCATGGTTCTGACACCGGATGGCAAGGTCTCTCGATACTTCTATGGCATTGAGTACGCACCGCGCGACCTCCGCTTTGGACTCCTTGATGCCTCTGCTGGACGTATCGGTTCACTCGCTGACCAGATTATTCTATATTGTTACCAGTATGATCCGACTCGTGGAACCTACAG
>JBEGMZ010000547.1:0-20557 GCA_041182745.1 Acidobacteriota bacterium | reverse complement strand
GAGCCGGGCCGGTCGGAGAGCAGTCCGGCAAGCCCATTGGCCATCGCGCCCATGCCGCCAGGATTACCGCGCAGATCGATGATGAGGCCGGCAACCCACCGCTCCGGCTCACTGAATTCTCGAATCGCCCGGCGGATATTCTCCATCTGGACGGGAGAAAATATGTTGAAGCGGAGGTATCCGATATCGTCACCGATTCGCCGCGACTCGAAGCTGACGAGCACGGGGGGAAAGTTTCCGAAGCCAGGGGCAATCACCCCACGCGGAGCCTCGCGGATCAGGAGATATCGGCGCTCCCGATCATCGCGATCGAGACAGACCAGCCGAACCGTACTGCCGGGGCGGCCGTCGAGAAGATTCTGCAGCAGCCGCACTTGTCGAAACCGATGCTGCACCGTGCGGTGATTGGCGTTGTCATAGAGCTCGATCGGTCCGGAGAGGCGACGGACCGGGTGGCCATCGATCTGCTGCAGAACGAAGCCGGGTCGGATCGCGGCCCGCGCCGCCGGTGATCCGGGCATGACCCCGACAACGACCGCCTCGTCATCGATCAACCGGAGCTCGATTCCGACCCCGGCCCAGCTCAACAGTGAGGACGAATGGTCTTCGAGCTGCTCACCGATCTCTCCCTGTCCACTCGAAACAAGGATGTTGAAATGGGATTGCCCCAGTTCGGCGAGCATCCGCTGCAGCAGATGATTGAGGGCCGACTCGCTCGACACCTCACCCACCAACTGGCGGTACTTCGCACCAATCCGGTCCCACTCCTCCCCGCTCAACTTCTCGTCAAAATGCTTCTCCTTGACCGTTCTCCAGACCAGATCGAAGGTCTCCAACCAGATGGCGCGACGCTCGATTGCGCTCGTAGCCGGGCGAACCTGGGCCGGACAGTCCACCGGCCCGAGCCAGCTCGCGACCAGACAGCCGAGAACCAGACCAGCCATGGTCCGATGATGATACCGGCTCATGGGCCAACTCAATCGTTTTGCTTCCTCTTCCATCTCTCGCTTCTACTTTACGATTCGATCAATATTCCCGAGCAGAATAAGGAGGAGAAGCAGCAGAAATATGTTGCGCCGGTTGACTTCCCCTTCATCAGTGAAGAAGATCCAGGCCGGAAATGGCCGCGTTTCCTTCTTTTGGATTTCGAGCATTCACACCTCTTGAAACTTTAATCACGGTGGTATCTGATCCCTGACACATTGTGATGATAAATGGTCGGAGGGGGGAAATGGAAACCCGATCTCGGGTTAGCACTTTAGGCGCTGGACCTGAATCGTCCATATAAATCGTCCATATGGATCGAGCGGGCCTTTCAATTATTGATCGTACACCAGGGATCGAAGTCGGGAAGAAGAAAGATTGTATCGGGCGACCATCCTTCGTGGCTTTGCGCCTTCGTGTGAGGCAAACAGGAATCCGTTCGGTCTCGTCAGCGAGATCGCACCCGGAGCCACGCGGCGGCGAAGACCGTTGGCAGGAAAATGCGATTGCCCTGTGATGTTGACTTTTCAAAGCTGCCGTCGGCCATTTTTCTATTGATTTTGATTTGATTGGTGAATTAGCATCCGGAGTGGTTACAGTTCGCCACGGAAGCATTTTCACCGCCTCTCTCCGCCGACCCGGGTCATGGATCGGCAGGTAACCAGGGTTCGGCAGGTAACCAGAATGTTCGACTGTCCCCGCTGCGACAGACCCGTTCCAAGTGATGACATCCGATTCTGCATCGGCTGCGGATACGATCTCGTGGCCGGGGAGACCTCACCGCTTACCGCGAAGCCACCGGTTCTGACGCCGGAGTCGACCGGTCCGGTTGCGCGGCTGATCAGATTCCGGTCCACCGGCGAGCAGCACGAGTTCAGGCTCGATCGGAGCGAGATTGCGATCGGCAAGGCCTCCCACAATCAGATTGTTCTGGATGATCCGACCGTCAGTGCTTCGCACGCCATCATCACACCAGCCCCGGACGGCTACAGTATTCTCGATCTGGCAAGTCGGAACGGAACCCTGGTCAATGGTGAGCGTCTGAACAACCGCTCACGAATTCTGCGGCACGGAGACCGGATTCAGGTTGGAGAGACGATCCTGACTTTTCGCCTCACCGACCGCAGTGAGCCGATCCAAAGGACGCCCCCTCCGAGTGGCGAGTTGCGCCCGGCGGCGCCTCTCACTCCGGCCGCCAGCCCACCCGCCAATCGGACCATCAAGGTCACCCTGCCACCAGACATCCGAGAGCTGGTCGAGATGGAGCGGCGCGCCCCTGACGGGAGAAAGGGTCCCGTTCGGCAAAAGGAGACCCGCGGGCTGAGCGGGATACTGCTAAATTCGGCAAGTCGCATCATTTCGACCCTGATCGGGGCAGCGCTGACAATCGGGCTCGTGATCTACCTGACTCGCGATCGCCAGCCGACCGGCCGACTGCCTGGTCCGGGTCCGCTGGCGAGTGCGATGACTATCGCCGCCGAGGGGGTCTGGGTCGACTTCGACACCGGCATTCTTGGAGAGAAGCTTGAAGTATCGGGCGCCGCGTCTCGACCTGGATTTCCGGGGATGCTTCTTGTTACCGATCGCGGCTCAAGCGACCTGATCTGGATGAACGTCGAGAGCAGTGGAACCCAGAGCGGACCGCTCGTCTCCGTGCCGGTAAGGCTCGCCGACGGTGGCCAGTTTGTCGATCCTGAGGCCATCACTTACGGCAACTCATTCTTCTACCTGCTCACCTCCCAGTCCGATCCGGTCGATCTGCGACAGCACCAGCTGGTTCGCTTCGACTTCGATCCGATCAATCGTGAGATCCGTCGCCCGGTCGAATCGATCGGCAATCTGCGCGACCTTCTGCTCCGAAGTATTCCCGAGCTGTCGACCACCGGGGCTGCTCCGGGCAGCCTTGGTGGTCTGAACGCTGAGGGGCTGGCCTGGGATCCGAACAATGAACAGTTGTTGATCGGGCTGCGCTCACCCCTGATCGGAGACCAGGCTGTCCTGATTCCGGTTCGAATGCCGGACCTGCGGGGCAGTTTTTCGCTCGAAAATATCCGCTTCACCGAACCACGAATGATCATACTGCCGCTCAATGGTCAGGGAATACGCGACATCACGTTCGATCCACAGATCAGAAATTTCCTTATTCTCTCCGGACCGCCGGAGAACCGGCCAGCCGACAACTTTAACCTCTGGGAGTGGAATGGGCGCTACGATGGGCGGCCGCGTCGTCTGCTCACCCTTGATGGTCAGCATCGTCCCGAGGGGCTGACAAGCCTCACGGTGGATGGTCAGAGCTACCTCTTCATTACCGGTGATGGTGGGAGCTACGTTCGACTCGGCTACCGGGAAGAGCCGTGAAGACCGGATCCTTCCATCGACAAATCAGCCAACAACCGCTGGTGGCTTCCCCGCCCTCAGCGGATGGATACTGTTTTCCGATACCGCTTTCTGGTACGTTGGACAGGTGGCGTGACCCGGTCCTCGAGCGTCATCCCGGCTTTTCAGCCGCCGGAGGAGTGATCCGAGATTCTCCAACTCAGCGGACGAGCAGATAGGCTTGATAAACTTTAGAAAGAATTAAGATTTATTTAAACCACACTTAAACCGTCGGGAGTAGATTCAGTTTGCGGATTCGGCTGGCCAGGATTCGGCAATCGAGCGGGGGGGAGAACTCATCGCACATACTGTGACCCGCCCTGGTCGGAATGGTCCATAATGCCGGGATATCGGGCCAAATATGCCGCCGGCAGGCCGGCTCTGTTTTTGTCTGTTTTATCGACATCGAGTTTAGCGAGGCGAGAGCAGGAAGAGCAGTGAACAATCTACCAGATCTGGCAGTGAAGGAGTTGCGTGATCACCTGTTGCTGATGGGGGGCGAGGTGGAACGGGCGATCGACCAGGCGACACGGGCGCTGATTGAGCGCGACTCTGAGATCGCCCAGCAGGTGCTTCGTGACGACGACCGGGTTGACCAGCTTGAGCTGGAAGCTGACCAGCTCTGCGTCGATCTGCTCTCCCGACCGCTGACCGCAGGCCTTGAGCTTCGTTTCGTCGTAACAGCAATCAAGATCACTCCGATCCTCGAACGGATGGCTGATCACGCCTGTAACATCGCGCGGGCCGCGGTCTATCTGAACAACGAACCGCAGCTCAAGCCTTACTTTGATCTGCCAAAGATGAGCTGGCTGGCGTGTGATATGCTGCGGCTCTCACTCGACGCATTTGCCGCCGGGGATGCGGAGGCGGCACGCGAGGTCATCGGACGTGACAACGAAATCGACCAGCTCTATGACCGGAACTTCCACGACCTGCTTGAGTGTCTGACGACCGACTCAGCCGCAGCCGGTCGAATCGCCCGTCTCCTTATGGTTGCCAAGCATCTCGAACGAATCGGTGACTATGTCAAGGATATCTGTGAGCTGACCGTCTATATGATCGAGGCGATGGTGATCAAGCATCCTCAGCTGACAAGGTAGAACTGGCAGGAGGCCGGCTCTGAAGAGAAGATTAGATAGATAAAGGATTGGATAGATATTGGATAGATATTGGATGATCGCCCCTGTTCCCGAACACCTGACTATATGAAGCCCAACATTCTGATCATCGAAGACGACCCCGATATTGCCGAGAGCATTCGTTACAACCTGGAACGTGAAGGTTCCTTCACGGCGCGAGTGGCGCTGACCGGGGAGGATGGACTACGACTGGCGCTTGGGAATGGGGGTCCAAAACGTTCGAATGCTGCGTCAGAGCCCTCACCGGATCTGATCATCCTCGACCTCAACCTGCCGGGGATGAGTGGGTTTGAGCTGTGCCGACGTTTCCGGGGCGAGGATGTGACGCGCCGCATTCCAATCGTCATCCTGACAGCCCGGTCCGACGAAACAGACAAAGTGCGTGGCCTCGAGCTGGGTGCGGACGACTACATCACAAAACCGTTCAGCATCCGCGAACTGGTGGCACGAGTGCGGGCCGCCCTGCGTCGTTCCGGGCTCGAGACGCAGGCACCAAAGCTCTACGACGATGGAATGATCCGAATCGACTACGGTGACTTCTCGGTCGAGTGCCGGGGCCAGCTGGTAAAGCTGACCCGCAAAGAGTTTGCCCTCCTGTCGATCCTTTCGCGCAACCGGGGACGGGTTGTTCCGCGCGAACAGCTGCTCGATCAGGTGTGGGGATTGGAGTACTACGGTGAAGCGCGGACGCTCGACGTTCATATCAGTGGCCTGCGGAAAAAGCTGGGGGCCTGCGGGTCCGGGATTGAGACGGTGATCGGCATCGGCTATCGTTTTCGTGGTGGTGCCAGCGAAACAGGAAAGAACGACGAATAAACCAGGGAGAGGCCGGGCCATGACAATGCAGACAAGAAAGATTCTGCTCGCAACGCTGGGCCTGGTCGTGCTATTTGCCATCTACGAGACAGTCAAGACGCTCCTTTTTCCGGGAATGGACGTTGTGACATCGCACGTCATCTCGACCGTCGTAGTTGGGGTGATCACCATCTTCATCGGGCAGTACGTGGTACGTCAGCAGACAAGTCTGCTTCGGGAACGGGAGCTGAACAACCAGCGGCTGCTCGCGGCGCTGGAGCGGCTGAACCGCGATGAGAATCTGTTGCGTTCCATCGTCAGCTCGATCGACGAGGGGTTGATCATCACCGACCGTGAGTCGAACGTGCTGCTGATCAACGACGCGGCCGGGCGCTTTCTGAACATCCAGGGGCGGGTGGTGGATCGTTTGACCGATCTGAGCCGGGATCCGCTGATTCACCGAATCTTCTCCGAGGTGCTAGCCAGCGGTGACCGGGCTGAAGGCCGGATCGAGACACGGGAGGGGGCGACGGTGAGCGGTGACCGGCGGGTCATTCGACTCCAGGCGGTTCCGCTGCGCCTCGCCAGCGGCCAGGTTGACGGTGTGGTGGTGACTCTGATCGACATCACAAAGATCGAGCGGCTGGAGCGGGTGCGGCAGGAGTTCCTCTCCAACGTCTCGCACGAACTGCGCACCCCGCTGGCCGCAATCATCGCCTTTGTCGAGACGCTGCTCGACGGCGGGCTGGAGGATCCCGACAACAGCCTCCGGTTCCTTAACACCATCCAACGCAACGCCTCACGAATGCGTGCCCTCGTCAATGACATCTCAGAGCTCTCAGCGATCGAATCGGGAGCGACACGCCTGACGATGGTTCAGATTCCACTGGCCATGATGGTCAACGAAGTCTTCTCCGGCCTCGGGCCCCGGGCTGGAAAACAGGGAGTCTGGCTCGAAAACAGTGTCGATCCCCGGCTCAACCTGGTCGCCGATCGCCGGCGACTCGAGCAGATTTTGATCAATCTGGTCGATAATGGGATCAAGTTCAATCACGCAGGCGGGAAGGTGACGGTCAGCGCCGAGGTTGAACGGTTGGATGGTCGCGATACCTTCTGTCTGATCAGGGTTCGTGACACCGGGAGTGGCATCGCGGCCGAGCATCTCAACCGAGTCTTTGAGCGATTCTATCGGGTAGACAAGGCCCGTTCGCGTGATGCGGGAGGGACCGGGCTCGGACTGGCGATCGTCAAACACCTTGCTCGAATCCACGGCGGGGAGGCCGATGTTCGGAGCGAACTTGGTAGCGGCAGCGAGTTCATCATCCGACTGCCTATGAACCTCAGTGTCAGTAATGAGCTACCCGAGTCCGGTTTCGATCAGCTGCCAATCGATTCACTCGAAGTCGCTCCCCGGGTGACCGAACTCCGCTCGTGGGCAGAATGACCCGCCCAATGACCGTTAGTTAAACTTCAGGCAGACCGGCATTGAAATAGTCACCGGCTCTCCCGTGCGGGAGAGCTTACCGGTCAGCGGATCGATCCGGAAGACGATTATCGAGTCACTTCCCTGGTTTGCGACGAGCAGCCATCGCCCGCTTGGATCGATCACAAAGTTACGCGGATTGCGTCCGCCGGTCGATTCGTGTCCAACCGGAGTGAGCTGCCCCGTCTGCGGATCGAACCTCCAGATGGCGAGGCTGTCGTGTCCGCGATTTGAGCCATAGACGAATCGCCCCCCGGGATGAAAATGGAGATCGGCGCAGTAGTTGGTGGCGGCAAACCCGGTGGGTAGCGTCGTCACCGCCTGAACCTCTTTCAGCTCGCCCTTCACACCATCCCAGGAGCAGGAGAGAAGCGTCGAATCGAGCTCATTGATCACAGCGGCGAAACGTCCGTTCGGGTGAAATTCGATGTGGCGCGGACCGGCTCCGGGACGGGTGCGGAACTCACCCCGAGGATGAGGCACAAGCCGACCCGTCCCTGGATCCCAACGGTAGATTATCACCTTATCAATGCCCAGATCGACGGCAGCGACGTGACGGCGGTCAGGAGTGAAGACGACGCAGTGCGCCCGCGGTCCGGATTGGCGCTGCGGATTGCCTCCGGTGCCGGTATGCTGCACCCGGTCGCTCGCCACACCAAGGGTTCCATCCGCACTCACCGGCACGACGATCAGATTGCCGCCGCTATAGTTGGCCGCGAGGACGTGCTTGCCAGCCGGATCGACTGTCACGTAACAGGGAGCCGCTCCACCCGAGCTCACCTGGTTGAGCCGGCGGAGCTGGCCGGTCGACGGCGAGATCGCGAAGGCTGTCAGGCCACCTCCAGGCTGACCGTCCAGCGTCGCGACCTCATTGACCGCATAGAGCCGACCCCCTCCTGGCGCAAGTGCAAGGTATGACGGATTGACCGACTCCGCCACCAGACCAGCGTTGACCAGGCCTCCGGTCTCAGGATTGAACCGGAGGAGGTGGATACCCCGGCTGCCGGCGCTAGTGTAAGTTCCGACATAGATCAGACGCTCACCGCTCCGCGACTGACTGCCCTCACCCCTTCCCTCGCCGACAAGTGTTGCCCCAAGCGAGGCAAACCCAATCATCCGCACCAGCTCTCTCCGTCCGGGTATCCTGACCATATCTCTTCACTCCAGCTTTGCTGCCTCGACGGCGCTATTGCCTCGACTGTTACTGTATGATGCGCGTCGCCTGATGCGCCACCATCCGCCACTTTCCATTCTGCCGGGTGTAGAAGTGGAGGTAGCGAGCGTTGGTGTTATTGACCTTCGTCCCGGAGACAGAGCTGACCTGCCAGTGGCAGGTGACGATCGCCGAGTCACCAAAGATCTGCACCTTGATCTCGTCACGGGTCATGCTCTGATACTTTGCCGTTCCCGACCGGAGACTCTCGATGTAGCTCTTCTTGTCATCGACACTGCCGTTTGAATGGGTATAGATCATCGTCTCAGCGTAGAGCCGATCGAGCGCCGCCACATCGGCCGAGATGAGCGCGTCCTGCCACTCCTGCTCAAGCCGCAGAATCGCCTCACGCGCCGATTCAGTGGGGGCCGTAATGACCGGAATCGCGAGGATCGCGAGTAAGAATATCGAGCAGATAAATATTTGCATTGGTCTCCTTTGATCAGATGGTTTCGTTGAGAAGAAGATCCTCGTAGGTGTCGCGCCGGCGGATGACCTCGACCGACCCATCCGCCTCAACGAGGATGGTGGCCGGGAAAGGGCGTCCATTGTAGGCGGTCATCTGCGAGATTGTATAGGCGCCGGTGTTGAGCATTGCGACCAGCTCACCAACGGCCGTCCCTTCCGGCAGCAGCCGACAGTCCGGGAGGTGCTGCCCACCGTGAAGGTCGAAGTAGACATCACCACCGTCACAGAGTGGGCCGGCCATCCGGTAACGGCTTCCGTGTTGCTCACCGGCACGCGAAGCGTTGACTGCCTGGTAGTACCACTGGTACATAACCATCGAGAGCATCAGGTTGTAGCCGGCATCGGTCAGCAGCCATTCCTCGCCGGTCTCCGGGCGGGACTTGCGATTGCGAATGGTCGTCAGGAGGGTCACGGCATCGGCGATGACGGCCCGCCCCGGCTCCATGACGATCTCAAGATCGTCGAGCATTGTGACGGTTCCGGCGTCCTGTGCCGTCGAACGAACCGCCGCGAGCGTCTGTTTCATCATCTCTTCCGCCGTCAGCGAGGCGCCAAGCATGACCCGCTCATCCTGGCTGATCTCGCCGGCCTGCGTGCGGTCGCGCAGGTAGTTGACCGGGATGCCACCGCCAATATTGATGTGCTGCAACCGGTGGCCCGTCTCGCCGTGGAGCCAGGTCAGGTGATCCCACATCGCGGCGAACGCCTCGACGTATGGCTCCGGATCGGGTGTCTGCGACCCGACGTGAATGTGGAGACCGACGAGGTTGACGAGGGCAGGACGCTGCAACGCCCGAAGCATCATCTGACGCGCCTGGGATGGCGAGACCCCAAACTTCGAGGTGAAGAGTGCGGTCTGCAGGCCGGCGTGCGACCGCGTTCCAACCCCGGCGACCAGGCGCACCGTTACGTTCGCCCGCCGGCCAAGTCGCGCCGCGACCTTCTCAACCAACTCCAACTCAAATGGTGAGTCGAGATTGATCGTATAGATTCCCGCTTCGATGGCCTCCGCCAGCTCCTGCTCGGTCTTGGCAATGCCGTTCATCTCAATCTGGTCGGGACGAAACCCGGCCCGCAGCGCCCGAAAGAGCTCTCCACCGGAGTTGACCTCGACATCGCTGCCCGCCTCACGGACAACCCGCAGTACTCCGAGCAGATTGTTGGCCTTGGAGGCATAGCAGAGCTTGAGCCGCTGGTGGTATCTCCGGGCTTCGTCGAGCCGGGCGATATTCTGCCGGATCCGTTGTGCGGAGACGACGAAGAGCGGAGTCTCGTACTCTTCTGCCAGTCTGACGGCATCGACTCCATTGATCCGCAGGTGGTTGGCGGCTACCTCGAGATAGCCCTCGACTCCCCATTGAGGCAGATTGTTCGTCATATCTCAGCTCCGCCCACCGTCCCGCGCTTCCGGATTCGAATCAACAGTCAGGCTTGCAATCGCCGGTGCAACGGCAAAGGCGGTGGCACTGAGCGCGGACTCCGCGACCTCCCGACCAACGGCCGCCTGCTTCATGACGATCGCCACACGCAGATCCCATCCTGCCGCCTCAAGCAGCCGTTCGGCTTCGTCCTCACCTATCCCACACTCCGCAGTGACGATTCCGATGGCCCGTCCACGCAGCTTTGAGTTGCGCGGCTGCATATTTGTCATCCGATTTCCCGTCACGTATCCAAGCCGCACCATGGTCATGGTCGAGATCATATTTAGTACCAGCTTCTGCGCCGTCCCGGACTTGAGCCGAGTCGATCCGGCGATCACCTCCGGCCCGACGACCGGTTCAATGGCGATCTCGACTGCCCGCGCCAGATCTGTCCCCTCGTTGCAGGTGACGGCCACGGTCAGTGCCCCAAGCTCACGCGCATAGGTCACAGCACCGATCGTGTACGGCGTTCGCCCGCTCGCCGCAATACCAACTACCACATCCCGGGAGGTCAGTCCTCGCGCCTGAAGATCGCGCGCTCCGGCCTCCCGGTCATCCTCCGAGGCCTCAACTGAACGGTAGCAGGCCTCATATCCGCCAGCAATGATCCCCTGCACCAGTTCCGGCGCAACACCAAATGTTGGCGGACACTCCGAAGCGTCGAGAATGCCAAGCCGACCACTGGTGCCGGTTCCGGCGTAGATCAGCCTGCCGCCCGCCGCCAGCCTCACGGCGATCGCATCCACCGCCCGGGCTACCGCCGGCAGCACCTTCTCGACCGACCGGGCAACCTGCTGGTCCTCGTAGTTCATAACCCTCAACGCCTCAAGCGTTGACAGCCGGTCAATGCCCGCCGTGCGGGGATTCAACTGTTCTGTCGTATTCATATTTGTGATTCCAGACTCTTCAGCTCTTGCTCCGCGAGGAAGTGCGACTGCGCCATCCGGGCTGCACCAACCATCGGCGACTCGAGTGGAGCGGCGACCAGGGCGTGCCGGGCCGTTCGCCTGACCTCCTCGCGAAGCGGGTTGATGATCAGATCCCCCGCCTCAAACACTCCGCCAACGCAGGCGACCCGGAAACTCTCATTCTCCATCCGCAACTGCTCGATCACCGCCACTGCTGCTCGCGCCAACTCGATCGCCGCGTCACTCAGAATCTTCCTTGCGACCCGATCGTGCTGGGCTGCGGCACTGACCACGATCTTTGACAATTGCGCGATCCGGCCCGGCACCTCCGCTGGCGAATCGTAGATGACCGGTGGCAGCTCGGGTGGTGATGAGACCCCGAAATGGCGCAGAACCGGATCCATCATGCTTGTCGGTTCACCTCGATAATCGTAGGCCATCACGACCGCTTCCAGCGCGCGACGTCCGATGTACGATCCACTCCCTTCGTCACCCATCGTCGGCCCCCAGCCACCAGCCCGCGCAAAGCGCCCGCGTGAGTTGATCCCACAGGCGATCGATCCCGTTCCAGCGATGACCACCACGCCGGGCTGATTCCCGGTCGCCCCGGCCAATGCCACCCGGGCATCGGTCTCCAGCAGGATCTCCGCAATCGGAAACTCGCGGCGCAACGCCTCCAACATCCGTCGGTTATGATCCGGATGTGAGACCCCTGCCAGCCCAAAACAGGCTGCCCGGATCTGTCGCACCTCGATGCTAGCGTGCCGACACGCCGCACTGACCGAATCGTGAATATGGAGAATCGCGGTCTCAAGCCCAACCCGCAGAAAGTTGGCCGCTTCCGCCCGGCCCTCACCAACCACGAGCCCTTCGGCGTTCAGGATTGCCGCCCGACAGCTGGTTCCACCTCCATCGACTCCCAGCCAGTAGTCTGGTGGTGAAGTCCGGCCTCCGATCTGGTCACTCTCTGTTTCGACTCGTCCCGTATCCATCTGACATCCCCGACCTGCTGACATCCCCGACCTGCTGACTTCCCTGACCTGCTGACATCCCCGACTGAGATTTTGCCTGAGATGCCGACGGCACGTCGATCGCACGGCCGAAAAGCCGCCAAAATGCCACCTTTACAAGCGGATCGATGCATCATACACTTGCAGCGATTGGTTAAACAATAGCGAGAATCCGGCAGGGCGGCCTTCGTCCCCAGCCGGATGGCAGTCCTCGTCGACCGGGACTCGCCGTGACAACACCAAAGAACTCACCAAGGAACTGGATGATGAGATACTCCGTCAGCTCGGCCTTGCCGCTGGTTATTCTGGTCTCCCTGCTCGCCCTCGCCCCAGGCCGGACGAGTGCGCAGAATCAGGAACGTCCCCCGGCGAGGGATTTTGAGGGCACCCCGGTGCTTGCCGCCGGGATCCGCGTCATTCCGGAGGGGACATTCATTCTGCTCGAAATGGAGACGCCACTCAATTCTAAAGAGTCTAAACCGAGCGACCGCTTCCGAGCTCGAATTGCCACGCCCGTTGTCGACGCCGAGGGACGGACACTGATCCCGGAGGCGGCCTTTGTTGAGGGTCACGTCAGCGCGGTCACCCCCGCGAAATGGGCTCGTCGATCAGGGATCATTGCAGTCGATTTTGATACTCTCAACCTGCCCAATGGGGGATCGGTTCCACTGCGCGGCTATCTGACCAGCGCCGAGGCCGAAGATCGCAAGCGGATCGATGATGAGGGAAACATCCGAGGCGGCCCGCCACGCAAACGTGACATCGTCTTCGTGGGGGGAGGAGCTACTGTCGGCGCGGCAATCGGGCTGATCTCCGGCGGAGCGCTCGCCGGAGCTGGAATCGGCGCCGCCGTCGGGCTCACAGCGACGCTGCTCATGAAGGGACGCGAAGCTGTCGTCGTGGAGGGACAACGTATCGCGCTCGGGCTGACCGAGGATCTGAAGGTTGAAGAGGCCCCCTCCTACCTCACCCCGGCCCGGCCTCCAGCTGGCCGTACCGAAGCGGTTCGGCCACCCCGTCCGGCTTCAGGCTCAGGCTCAGGAAATAGCCGCCTCCCGGAGGAACGCGATAATTCAGATCAGCAGGTCCCTGCAACTGGCGGCCCCGTCAACATCAGCGCCATCCGCTCCGAGCGGGGAGCTGACGGGCTGATCCGAATTCTTGTCACCGCCGAGACCCCTTCCACCGGCTGGCGGATCTTCTCCAACCACGAGATCAAACCCGACACAATCGAGGTCAGGTTGCGCGGCGTCGCCCCGACGGCGCTGGCCTCGCGCCAGGTCTCTCATCCCACGGCACCGACCATCGTTGTACCTGATCGGAACAACCGCTTTAAGAAGATCATTGTCCACGGGAAGAATACCGTCCAGACGGTCGGCGTCAACGGCTCCTGGACTGAACGCGGTGGGAGCGCTACGAAAAACAGGACTACTGAAGCTGCCCCTGCCCCGGGTGCCCCCGTTGGCCCTGCTGCCCCGGGAAGGCGTCCCAGCCCATCTGCAGGTCGCACCAGACCACCTGAGCCCTCCTCGGCGTCCGATACCGATATCTCCCAGCTTGCCTCCCGCATCGAGGGTGATATCGATCTGATCCGGTTCAACTATGCCTCCTCAATCGGTATCTGGCTCAACAAGGATGGTACCTTCGAGGTCCTTTCCGGTCGCCGCCCGACCACCGACGAGAAAAAGTTCCTCGACGGGCTGGCCGCCCTCTCTAACTCCGTGCGTCTCCTCCAAAGCAGCTCCTCCGAGGCTGTCCGCCTCGATAATATCCTGCGGGTACGCGAGGATCTCCGCCTTGTCGAATCGACCTGGAGGAAGATTCCAATGAACAACGAGAACAACCAGCAGGTTCGTGAGATGTTTGAGCTTGTCGAGAGGTTAACCAGTCTGGCCTGAGAGGGGCACTTATCGAAGGTAGTCCTGACGGCTGAGTGACAGACCGGATCCGCAGAGTAACCGGTTAGCGATGAGTGGCGCGCCCGGCAGGGCTCGAACCTGCGACCTACGGCTTCGAAGGCCGGCGCTCTATCCAACTGAGCTACGGGCGCGCACGAGGTAAAACTAACACACGAGACCAACCGCCGTCCATAGCCTTCACGACCTCATCGAAGAAGATCGTACCCAAAGCCGCGCGGTGGCGAAGATAGCTGGCAGGAAGACGGGACAGTCCTGTACCCTGGTTCCGGAGATGAGATTTACGGCAGCCGGCATTCGCGCCAGCGATGTAGTGATAACTTTGACCGCTTGATTCCAGCGATGATAACGGGATACCCTACCATTCGCAGCCGTATTGGTCTGACCCGCAGGGTCGCGAATGATCGCGAGAAACGGCGCACAGGACAGTTGACAGACTAGAACAGGTGGAAGTATGGAAATTGGAATAGTTGGGCTGGGTACGGTGGGAAGCGGAGTGGTCAGGCTCCTGCGTGAGGATCCGCGATTCCGAATTCGACGGATAGCTGTTCGGGATCTCAGTCGTCAACGCTCAGTCGATCTGACCGGCATCGAGATGACGAACGATCCGTTCGAGCTGGTCAACGATCCTGAGATCGACGTTATCATCGAGGTCGCCGGCGGTCTAAGCCCGGCGCGCGAGCTGGTCATCGCCGCGATCCGGTCCGGCAAGCACGTCATCACCGCCAACAAGGCTCTCATCGCCTCCCACGGCCCGGAGATCCTCTCTCTTGCCAGCGATTGCGGAGTGGCAGTTATGTTCGAGGCCGCTGTTGCCGGAGGGATTCCGCTCATATCAACTCTGCAGCGCGGACTCCTTGCCAATCGAATCACCCGCGTGGCGGGCATCGTCAATGGCACCACCAACTACATCCTGACCCGAATGGAGAAGGAGCAGCTCCCCTTCGACATCGCACTGGCGGCGGCTCAGGCGGCCGGTTATGCCGAGGCCGATCCGACCGATGACGTCGAGGGTAACGATGTCGCCTACAAGATCTCGATCCTTGCCGCGCTCGCCTTCAATGCGCCAGTCGAAGTCAGTCGGATCTACCGACAGGGTATCACCCGGATTACCGACCTCGATATTCGGCTGGCAGCCGAGTTCGGCTACCGGATCAAGATGATCGGACTGGCTCAGCCAATCGACGGAGGTGGTCTTGACATCCGCGTTCACCCAATGCTGCTGCCACTGAGCCACCCACTGGCCGGTGTTGATGGGGTCAATAACGCGATCTTTATCACCGGAAGCGCCGTTGGTGAGATTATGCTCTTCGGCCCCGGCGCCGGAAGCCTGCCAACTGCGAGCGCCGTCGTCGGAGACCTGCTCAATCTGGCCGGAGCGATCGATATTCCTGGCTTCAGCCGTTACTTTCTGACCCGCATCGACTCGGAGCCACGGCCGATTGTTCCCATCAGTGAGACCAGCAACGCCTATTACATCCGCCTTCAGACGCGCGACATCCCCGGGGTAATCGGGCGCCTTGGAACCACCTTCGGCGACCACCAGGTCAGCCTCCACAGCATCACCCAGAAGGGCGTCGCCCCTGATGGAAGCGCGACCATCATCCTGCTCACCCACCGGGTAGTTGAGCGTCAGGTTCAGGCGGCGATCGATCAGATCCGCACCCACGAGACAACCCAGGAGGTCGGAGTCGTGCTGCGGGTTCTCATCTGAGACCATTACCGCAACCTGACTGTCACCTCTGTTCCCTGGCCCGCCTCGCTCCTGACTCCAATCGTTCCGCCATGGGATTCGACGATCCATTTTGAGATCGCCAGACCAAGCCCCGATCCCGGAATATTGGGCTCGGTTGCCATCCGCGAGCGACGAAAAAATCGCTCAAAAATCTGGGGCTGATCCTCCGCCGGGATTCCCCTCCCGTTATCCCTGACCTGGATCACAATCCATCGATCATCCCGATCGAGCGAAAGCTCGACCCAACCGCCGGAGTCGGTATATTTGATCGCATTCCCGATCAGGTTAAGAAGCAGTTGGCGCAGCCGGTTCTCGTCCGCAATGATGATCACATCCTCACCCTTTGGACTGGCAGGAAGGCGCAGGTTAAGGTCAAGTCCCTGCTGGTGCGCGAGGGGGGCAATATAGTCGATCAGATCGCGACAGAGGAGTGAGAGATTCATTGGCCGACATTGCAGCTCAACCTTGCCAATATCGGCGCGAGCGAGCAGCAGCAGATCCTCGATCAGTCGGCTCAAGCGAACGACCTCGTCAAGGGTCGAGGTGAGTACCGTCTGATACTCATCGCTGGTCCTTATCCGGCGCAGCGCGATCTCTATGTCGCCGCGCATAATCGCGAGCGGAGTTCGCAGCTCGTGCGAAGCATCCGACGTAAACTGCCGCTGCCGGTCGAAGGCGGCCTGCAGCCGGGCAATCATCTGGTTGAAGGTCGCCGCAAGCTGGCCAATCTCGTCCATTGTGCCCGGGAGCGGTACCCGCTCCGTCAGATCCCCGCCATTGATCCGCTCGGCCGTGCGCCTGATCCGGTCAACGGGGCGGAGAGCCTGGTTCGCAATCACACCCCCTCCCAAACCTCCCATCAGCAGCGCCAGTGGAACCGCCACTGCCAGCAGGAAGAGCAGACGCCGGCGGGCGATGGCGATCGATTCGAGCGACTGACCTGAACGGATAAAGAGATCCTCACCCCGCTCCTGCTCGCGAGAGCTAACCCGGCGGGTGGCGAGGCGAACCACCTGCTGCTCACCATTGGTCATTGTACTGAACTCTGTCCGACCCGGCGCGATCCCCGCCAGGGCCAGCCGATCGACCGAGACCGCATACCGCGGCAAATCGAGCACCTCATCGATCACTTTACCCTGCACATCGATGATCTGGGTCAGGTGTGGCGTTAAATCGACCAGTAGTTCGTGCCGATTCACCCGCGAGGCGGATCCTATGCCGGCGGTATGGGCGAGGTGGCGCTCAATTCGATCGACCTGATCGAAGAGTGAGGCGTCAATGGTCGCAAGAAGAGTTCGTGAGAGGTAGATGTAGCTGGCGACTCCCATCCCGACAAGAATCAGGGTCAGAATCGCCAGATAGTAGATGGTAAGCTTGATTCGCAGGGAGAACATCTTCGCGGCTCAGGAAGCCTCGAAGATACCGTGTCAGGAAGCCTTGCTCTCAACGACAAGGCGTGACTCACTCTGTGGGGTGACAAACTTGTATCCCCGCAGGCGATTCGCCTCACCATCTCCACGCCGGCCCCGCACAGTCTCGATCAGCTTCGGTTCAAAATTACGATCGATCTTGTTTCGTAGATAGTTTATATAGACATCGATCACATTGGTCAACTGATCGAAGTTGCCGTCCCATACCTTTTCCGACAGAATGTCGCGCGTCATCGTCTCGTCGGGATGGGACATCAGACACTTCAGGAGCTCAAACTCCTTGCCGGTCAGCTGAACCTCGACGCCGGCCCGCGTCGCCCGCCGGTTGAGCAGGTTCAGCATCAGATCACCAATCTGAATCACATTGCCATCCTCGGAAGACGTCCGGCGCTGCAGCGCCCGCAGCCGCGCCAGAAGCTCGGCAAATGCGAAGGGCTTGGTCAGGTAGTCGTCCGCTCCGATATTGAGCCCCTTCACCTTCATCTCAGTGCTGTCCTGGGCCGTAAGAATGAGAATCGGGATCCTGTTCCCCTCGGCACGAAGCTCCCTGGCTATCTCCATGCCGTTTCGACCCGGCAGTCCGAGATCGAGAACGACTATCTCAAAACCGCCACTCCGGACGGCGGCCAGACCAGCCTCACCATCACCGGCGATCTCGATCTTCATGCCCTCTTCTTCAAGGCCCCGCTTGATAAGATCAGCCATCTTCTGCTCGTCTTCAATTACCAGAACACGCATAGCCATCGATTCTCTCCTCAATTATCTCCTGCTCCCCTTTGATCGCACCACTAATGGCCTTTCTGACATAGCTGTCTTGAAAAGAAGCCGCCATCCAACAGACCACTGATAGTAGATCCTGGAAGGAGATGCAATGTGGACGGCAATCCCTCAGGCAAGGGAGAACCTCCTACAGGTGCGCGAGCTACAGGTGCGCGAGTCACAATAGTACGGAATCGGTTTTATCTCGGGGTTGATAAGGAACCGGACCAGCCGAAAGGCTTGGGGGCTTGATCAGCATAAACAGGGGGCCGGGCATTCTTTTTACCAGTTTAGCGGCCGGATGTCTAGGAGAGAGTGATGATCGGATAATCTTTCTTTCGTTGCTCCGTCCATCGGCGATGGAGCGTGATCGGGTGACGGTCGTGTCACTGCCTCTTTAGACTGAACTGTCCGAGCTCGAGGTATCGACATCGCGGTGATCGTCCGGAGATCCGACCGATTCAGCAAGCCAGGCCAGATAGTCGGGCGCACCCGCGACGACCGGCAGAGCCAGAATCTCGGGAGTCTGGTAGGAGTGGTTATCGCGAATAGCCCTCTCAACCTCTGGGTAGAGTCGGTGGAATGTCTTGATCAGCAACAGCCATTCAGCCGTCTCCGCGAGACGTGACTGCCAACGGTAGACGGAGGTCATGGCAGGAAGAATCTGGACACACGCTGCCAACCGGGATTCGACCAGGAGCCTTGCGAGCCGCCGTCCCGCCTCGTCTGTGTCAACCGTCGTCAGAACCACTATCGCTTCGCCCGGCATCACGTCATCCATTTCAAGCTTTCGTCTCTTCGTGTCTTCGTGTGAGCAATCTGGAAGCAGGTTTCCACTGTTGGGCCAGCGATAATTGCCAACCAACGGCATCGGTCTTTACGACTGAAGCCGTAACCGTCATCTCAAGCTGCGGGTCTCGGATCCGACCGGCCGGGAACGACGTGACGGTGGAGAAGGCCACTCTCCGCGGTAGACATATCGGGCCGGGCCAGTCTGCCAGACTGAACCGTCATCGCACCACTCGACCAGCAGCTCACCGGCAACGGTGTGGACGGTGACCGTGCGCTCAGTAGAACCATTGAGCACCGCCGCGACGACCGCCGCACACGAGCCGGTACCGGAAGCAAGAGTCTCGCCGCACCCCCGTTCCCAGAACCGGACTTCGATCGACTGACGATCGAGCACCCGAACAAACTCAACATTGGTTCGCTCCGGAAACCGTGGATCGAGCTCGATCCGCTCCCCAAGCCGTCGCCAGTCGAGGTCGTCAAAGCTCTCCACAAAGAGGGTGCAGTGCGGATTGCCCATCGATGTCGCGGTGAAACGGAGTGGTATCCCCTCGAACCCAAGGGGTTGATTGACCACCCTCTCGAGCGGCTGCGGCAGGATGATCGGTATCCTTTCCGTGGAGAGCCCGGGAACCCCCATTCCAACCCGGAAGACGATCCAACCCGCCGCCGGGTCAGAATCGACCGGAAAGAGCTCCCGGATGCCGGCCGCAGTCGCAAGTCTCACCGAGGGTCGATCCCAGCCGGCGACAAGGTAGAGCCAGGCGGCGACGCACCGTGTTCCGTTGCCGGAGATTGGCGTCTCACCACCATCTGCGTTATGCAGGCGAATCGCAAAGTCGGCCCCCTCCGGCGGAGTCCCACCTAGCAGCAGCTCCACTCCATCCGCCCCGGCCCCAAAATGCCGATCACATAACCACGCCAGAAACTGCTCGCGCCCACCAGGCAGGCCGGCCAGCTCCTCCTCCCGGACGATCAGGAAGTCGTTACCCAACCCCTCAAATTTGTGAAAGCTGATCATCAGACCTCAAAATGGGTGAACTCTTTGAACTGCCTGAACCGCTCCTGAATATCCTCGGACTGAAGCCGGCGCAGACGGTCACAGCTGAACTCTTCGACATTGTAGGATGCCATGACAGAACCATAGATGACTGCCCGGCGCAGCGTGTGGTCGTCAATTCGGCCTGCACTGCCTGAACGCGCCAGGTAGCCCATAAAACCACCCGCAAAGCTGTCCCCGGCACCGGTCGGATCGAAGACGCTCTCGAGCGGGAAGGCTGGTGTCGCAAAGTATCCGTCACGGGTAAAAAAGGACGCGCCATACTCTCCGCGTTTGACGACCACCATCTGCGGACCCATCGTCAGGATCTTCCGGGCCGCCCGGATCAGATTCGACTCCTGCGCCAGCTCACGGGCCTCAGCATCGTTGATCAGCAGCGCATCGACGACACCAATCGTCTGCAGAAGCTCCTCGCGCGCCCCCTCAATCCAGAAGTTCATGGTGTCCATCGCCACAAATCGCGCCTGAACCTGTTCGCGAACCAGTCGCTGCAGACCGGGTTGAATGTTGGCGAGAAACAGATAGGGCGACTGCTTTGCAGCCTCAGACAATTGCGGGTTGAACTCAGCAAAGACGTTGAGCTGGGTATCGAGCGTATGGGCAGTGTTGAGATCATACCCGTACTCGCCCGTCCATCGGAAGGTCCTGCCGCCCGGTACGCGCTGAAGGTTGTCGGTATTGATTCCCCGCTCACGAAAGACCTGGTAGTCCTCGTCGGTAAAATCCTCACCGATCACCGCCACCACTGCGACATCCGTAAAAAATGACGCCGCCACCGAGAAATGGAGCGCGGCGCCACCAAGGCTCCGCTCCCGCTCCCCGAACGGTGTCCGAATCGAGTCGAAGGCAACCGATCCAACAACCAGTAATGGATTCTCTGCACTCATCTTATAACCTGATCTTCCCTTCTCTGTAATTTGGGCCCCGTTCAGGGGCGGGATGATTTTATCTCGTCAAGCCGCTTCCGGGCTCGGGCCTTGAACTCCCTGTCTGGCTCCTGACTGACAACGTTCGCCCACTGCTCGCGAGCCGCCTCTTCGTCGCCACCCCGATGAGAGACCGCACCGAGCA
>JBEGMZ010000546.1:0-5528 GCA_041182745.1 Acidobacteriota bacterium | reverse complement strand
GATCTGAGCTATATCGACCGTTTCAGGCTGGCGCTCGATTGCGGATTTCAAGGGGTCGAGGCCAATACGGTCTATGATCAGAAGGAGGCCGAGGCAATCAAAGAGGCGTCGGTCAGGACCGGGTTGCAGATCCATTCGGTTATGAACTCCGATCACTGGAAATATCCCCTCTCGGATCCCGATCCGGCAGTTGTCCAGAAGAGTGTAACCGGGATGGAGACCTCGCTTCGCAATGCGAAGCTCTGGGGAGCCGGGACGGTTCTGCTTGTTCCAGCGGTTGTCACCGGAAAGGTCACCATCCCGGTCGCGTGGGAACGATCACAGGCGGTTATCAGGAAAATGATCCCGCTGGCTCAGGAGCTTGGGGTAGTCATTGCCATCGAGGAGGTTTGGAATAAGTTCCTCCTTACCCCGTATGATCACGTCAGATATGTCGATGAGTTCAAGAGCCCGTGGGTCAAAGCCTACTTCGATGTCGGCAATATCGTGATGTACGGTTACCCGCAGGAGTGGATCCGGGTGCTTGGTAAGCGGATCGCCAGGATCCACCTCAAGGACTTCAAGACCGATACCCGCCAGTTTGTACCGCTTCGCGAGGGGAGCATCGACTGGCCAGAGGTTCGTCAGGCTCTCGGTGAAGTCGGTTTCGAGGGCTACCTGACTGTCGAGCTTGGCGGGGGTGACGCGAACTACCTGAGGGAAGTCAGCCGCCGGGTTGACCTCATCATCGCTGGTCAATAGCCCCGCCAGAGTCGGAGTGGGGGGAGGCTCGGAGGTCGGCCCGATCACGGCTTCTCCCCGCCCACTGACGGCTGCTCGCACCAGGGGACCTCACCTACGATGGCCTTATCAGCTGCTCTATCTCGGCGATGATATCAGAGTAGACTTCGCCCTGGTCGGTTTCAATTCCGACATACTTTCGGACTACGCGCCCGGTTCGGTCGATCAGAACCACCGTTGGCACTGCTTCGAGGCCAAAATGCCTGTAGCTCGCCATCTCCGGGTCCCTCAGCACCTCGAGTCGAAGGTTTGAACTCCGCAGAAACGACTGAATCTGTTCGTTGGATGAATAGCTCTTCGTTCCTGGTCGATCGCTGTCGATGCAGACCCAGTAGAAGGCTACCTGCCGTGATTCATAGCGACCGGCAAGCCGCTGCAGAGATGTCAGCTCGCGGGCGAGGAACGGAACCGACGTGCCGGCAAAGGCAAGGACAGCGACTCTCCCCCTGAGATCCCCGAGCCGGACTGGTGGCCCCGCAAGTGGACGCAGCACCTGATCCTGCCCTCCGTGGCTGGAGGGCGGGATCAGGCAGAGGATGAGGGCGATAAGCAGCGGATATCTCATTGCCCGACGGGTCTATTGTGCATCATAGATCACCACTTTGGCCCAGAATGGCGCACACTCGGTTCGAAACTTGTCGTGGATCGGGTGAACCTGATAGGCGTCGTGACCGGCCTCGTCATCAAAGACCGTCAGCAGGGCGCAGGAGTAGGAACGGTCAATGATCGGGCGATCAGTGTTGGCGGGAGTTCCGACGTGACCGATCTTCACACTCGGAATGTCGAGCAAGGCCCGAACCTGCTCCCAGAACTGTTTTGACTCCTCCTCGGTCAGATCCGGGCGCAGCCAGAAGAATACGGAATGGACAAACATGGGCTCTCTTTCCTTTGATTCAGGTATTGGGAACAATCTCGATTATTCGTCGGTCTTCGATCCGCCAGCCCCCTCCGAGAAGCAGCGTGACTGCTTGCGGATAGATGCGGTGCTCGGCTGCCAGAATCCGCGCCGAGAGCTTCTCCGCGGTATCGTCAGGGAGTACGGGGACGACCTCCTGCCTGATGATCGGGCCGTGGTCGAGTTCGTGATCGACAAGATGGACGGTACAGCCAGTAACCTTCACCCCATACTCAAGCGCCTGCCTTTGAGCATCCAGACCTGGAAAGGCCGGAAGCAGGGACGGGTGAATGTTCAGAGTTCGATTCTCGAACTCCCTCGTAAACCAGGGGGAGAGGAGTCGCATATAGCCGGCCAGACAGACCAGATCGACCTGCCGCCTCCTCAGTTCCGCCGCGATCTGCCGGTCGTGCTCTTCGCGTGAGACTCCGCGGTGACTGTGAACGAAGGTCGGGATCCCGCGCTGACGCGCAAGTTCGAGGCCACCAGCATCGGCAATGTTGCTGATGACCACTGCCAGCTCGGCGTTTGGGATGGCACCACTCGCGATCGCGTCGGCCAGGGCAACCATGTTCGACCCCCGACCGGAGATGATGATCCCGATCCGCTTCACGTGAAGATCACCTTTCCATGTCCGTCGACAACCTGGCCCAGACGGTAGCACGGTTCGCCGAGCCGGGCCAGATGTTCCTCGATCAGGCTTTGATTACTGGCATCGGCAATGACAACCATCCCGATGCCGAGGTTGAAGGTGCGGCGCATATCCTCAACCGGCACGTTTCCGATCTTCTGCATCAGATCATAGACCGGCAGAATCGGCCAGCTGCCGACCTCGATCGCCACGTCGACATTCTCTGGCAGGATTCGCGGAACATTGTCGACCAGGCCACCTCCGGTGATGTGGGCAAGGCCCTTGATCAGACCCTCATGGTCGATAAGTCCTTCCAGTAGTGGCAGGTAGTTCCGGTGCGGTTTGAGCAGCTCTTCGGCGACGGTACATCCGAGTTCATCAACCTTGCTATCGATCTGATAGCCGGCAACATCGAGTAGCAGTCTTCGGGCCAGACTATATCCGTTGGTGTGGAGGCCCAGCGAAGGCAGACCGAGCACGACATCTCCAGCCGTGATTCGTGAACCGTTGATTATGCGCTCCCGGTCGACCACCCCGACGATAAAGCCAGCGATGTCATACTCACCCTCCGGGTAGAACTCTGGCATCTCGGCCGTCTCGCCACCGAGCAGAGCCAGTCCACCCTCACGGCAGCCCCGTGACATCCCCTCGATTATCTGTTCGACAATTGCCGGATCCAGTCTTCCGGTTGCAATGTAGTCGAGAAAGAAGAGCGGGCGCGCTCCCTGCACCAGGATATCCGAGATGCAGTGCGAGACCAGGTCGTAGCCGACCGTATTGTGAATGCCGGTTGCGAAGGCGATCTTCAGCTTCGTCCCAACACCATCACAACTGGCGACCAGCACTGGCTCTCTCATCTGAGGAAAGAGTCCGCTGAACATTCCCCCAAAGCTGCCGATGTCGGAGAGCACGCCCTGGTTGAAGGTCGTTCGGGCGAGCTCCCGGATTCGCGACGTGGCGACGTGGGCGGCATCAATGTCGACGCCGGCGTCCTTGTAGGTGACTATTTTACTCATATTTCAACCCTCAAAATGGCCGGGTCAACCCTCACGGGAACCATCTGTTTTGCCGCTGGCGCCGCTCAGCGTGGCAGGATCCGGAACCGCCGTTGGATACCTGCCGGTGTAGCAGGCAGTGCAGTAACGCTCGTTCTTCTGATCGCCGACGGCGTCGAGGAGCCCCTGCAGGCTCAGATATCCCAACGAATCGGCGCCAAGATACTGCCGAATCTCCTCCACCGTCTGCCGTGAAGCGATGAGCTCCTCGCGGGTAGGAGTGTCGACGCCATAGTAGCAGGGGGCGATCGTCGGCGGACAGCTGATGCGCATATGAACCTCCCTCGCACCTGCGTCACGCATCATCTTTACCAGCTTCTGAGATGTTGTTCCCCGAACGATCGAGTCGTCGATCAGGACCACGCGCCGACCCTCGATCAGGTCACGCACCGGATTGAGCTTGATCTTCACGCCAAAGTGGCGAATCTGCGAGCGAGGCTCGATGAAGGTTCGGCCCACGTAATGGTTTCGCATCAGGCCGAACCGAAACTTGAGTCCGGATTCGGCGGCAAAGCCGATGGCCGCCGCGACCCCTGAATCCGGAACTGGCACGACAATATCTGCGTCGGCCGGGCATTCCTGCGCAAGGTGGCGACCAAGGAGGTGGCGACTCTTATTGACGCTCCGCCCGAAGACCAGCGAATCCGGCCTCGAAAAATAGACGTGTTCAAAGACGCAGTGCGTAGCAGGCTGGCTGGCAAAGGGGTGACTGGTTCGGATCCCCTCGGCATCGACCACCACGATCTCACCCGGTGCGACGTCGCGTACATACTCGGCTCCGATCAGATCAAAGGCGCAGGTCTCGGAAGCGAAGACCGTCGCTCCATCGAGACGTCCCATACAGAGCGGTCGGAAGCCACGCGCATCACGGACGGCAATCAGGCTGGTCGGGGTGGCAAAGAGCATCGAGAATGCCCCTTCGTCGGCTCGCAGCGCTTCGGTGATGGCGGTCGCAACATCGCCGCTCCTCGAACGAGCGATCCGATGGAGGACGACCTCGGTATCCGAAGTCGAGGAGAAGATGGCCCCATCGGCTTCCAGCTGGCGTCGCGCCTCCGTTGCATCCGGAAGATTACCGTTATGGCACAGGGCGATCGGCCCGAGACTGCACTTGACCGCGAACGGCTGCGCCTCATTGATGCTCACCTTGCCGGCCGTCGAGTACCTGACGTGCCCGATCGCAAGGGATCCGGGAAGCCGCGCGAGTACACTCTCCGTGAAGACATCGTTGACCTGACCCATCCCCCGCTCGGCAAACAGTTTTTCACCATTTGAGGAGACGATCCCCGCCGACTCCTGGCCCCGGTGCTGCAGTGCGTAGAGCCCGAGATAGGCGAGACGCGATGCGTCCTCGTGCCCGTAGATGCCGAAGACTCCACACTCCTCGCGAAACTTGTCAAACATACTTATATTAATTTCAGACAGTAATAAAAAATGGCTATGAAATCAGAACCATACTCAGACCGCCGTCGCACCGCCGTCGACGACAAAGACTTGACCCGTCACAAAAGATGAATCCTCCCCCGCGAGGTAGAGGGCCAGTCCGCCGACTTCATCGGCCTGGCCGACCCGCGGAATCGGCTGACCGGCCTCGAGCTTCTTCAGATAGTCCTCGTTCTTCCAGAAGTACTCGCTGAAGTCGGTCTCGATCAGACCCGGAGCGATTGCATTTACCCTGACGCCGTGGCGACCGAACTCCATTGCCCAGTTGCGGGTCATCATAATCAGGGCGGCTTTGGTCGCACTATAGAGTAGTCCGCCCGGCTGCGGTCGGATCCCGGCGATCGAGGCGATGTTGATTATCGATCCACCGCGTCCCCGCTCGATCATCTTCGGAACGGTGAGGCGGATCAGCCGGAGAGCTGCAAGTACGTTGACCTCGAACATCTTCGCGAGCATCTCGTCGGTCACATCGAGTGCCGATCCCTGGCCAATGTTGGTCGCGCTGTTGTTGACGAGGATGTCGATCGGACCAAAGGTCTGCTCAGTTGTGGTAACCAGATTCTCAAGATCGGCCTGCCGACCAACGTGGCAGGCAACTGGATGGATTCGTCCGACCAGACCAGGCTGGGAGTTCAACTCGTCGGCCGTCGCCTGCAGGTTCTCCAGCTTGCGACTGGCGATGACGACGCTGGCGCCGGCTTCAGCCAGTCGCTTCGTTATCGCC
>JBEGMZ010000545.1:0-7931 GCA_041182745.1 Acidobacteriota bacterium | reverse complement strand
CAGCTAGCCAGCCGATTCACCTGTCTCGGTCTCCTTCGCCTGGGTTACAATGACTTTGATCTGGGCCACAACCTCACGGTGCAGCTTGACCGGCACTTCGGACTCACCCAGATCTTTGATCGAGTCCTTGAGCTGAATCCGCCTACGATCGATCTCGAAGCCCCGCGCCTTCAGCGCCTGGGCAATATCCATCGAAGTAACCGACCCGAAAAGAACCCCGTGCTCACCTGCCCGGCGGACAAACTCGAGCCTCTCGTTGCCAAGCAGCTCAGCCTGCGCGAGGGCCGAACTCTTCTCGGTCGCCTCCTTCTTCAACAGGGCCCGTCGCTGCATCTCGATCTGCTTGACGTTCCCGGGTGTTGCCTGGATCGCCAGCCTTTTTGGCAGCAGATAGTTTCGACCATACCCAGGGCGAACCTTCACCAGTTCACCTCTGAGACCAAGGTTGTCCACGTCCTCTTTCAACAAAAGTTCCATCATTGCCATGTCGTTAGATCTCCTCTCGGTTCGTCCCGCGGCTCTTAGTACCGCGTGTAGGGAAGAAGCGCGATGTTGCGTGCCCGCTTGATCGCCTCACTCAACTTACGCTGCTGCCACGCGCTGACTCCGGTCAGCCGACGCGGCAGAATCTTCCCGTTCTCGGCAATGTAGGCCTTCAGCAACTCTACGTTCTTGTAGTCAATGTAGTCTATCTTATCGGCCGAGAGCCTGGAGACACGGCGTCGCCGCGGTCCGCCCCGTGGCGCACGTCCGAACTTTCCACCCCGATCCGACCCATCTGAATCAAAATTTCTGCCCATGTTATCCTCCTTGCTCTCAGGTTATTCAACGTCATCGACGTCGGCCGCGTCAGCCTCGTCGAGATCGCCACCACCCGCCGCTGGCGTGGCAGGGGATCGGCGCTTTGCCTTGACCTTTTCGGCACGCTTCAGATCCTCGTCGGTGCGCACCGTAATATGGCGGATAACGAAATCGGTCACCCGGAGACGTCGTTCAACCTCGGAGATCTCACTACCACTGCCCTCGATATAGAGCAGGACGTAGATTCCTTCATTGAACTTATCAATCCGGTAGGCAAGTGTCCGCTTGCCCCTGTTCTCTATATTAACGACTTTGCCGCCACGCTCGGAGACAATACCCTCGAGGTTGGAGACCAGTCTTTTCAGATCATCTTCAGCCACCGTCGGGGCTGAAATGAACATCACTTCATATGTTCTCAATGCAGATCCTCCTTGTGGATAATAGAGCCCGGACGTTCACGACGACCGGGCAAGGAGAGGGGATCACTCCCGCTGGGATCTACTCCCGGGGCGCGACTCCCTTAGTTATATTTCGACATCGACACTTCGATGCCCTGATTCAAAAGAACTTCGACCGCGTCAGCGGCCCGGGCGACGACCTCGGCCAGCTGAACCCGCTCGGACTTGGTAAACTCACCCAGCACGAAATTTTTGGTGTCGGCGATCCTGTGCTCCGGACTGATGCCAACCCGTAAGCGTGGAAAAGCGGCTGAACCGAGCCTGGCCGTGATGGACTTCAGGCCATTGTGGCCACCGGCACTGCCCTCGCGCCTGATCCTGATCCGACCGAGCGGCAGGGCGAGATCGTCACTGATCACCAGCACCTCTTCGGGAGCCGAGACTCCGTGCCGAGGAACCAGCCCGGCGACCGCAACGCCGCTCAGGTTCATCCAGGTTAGCGGCTTGACCAGGATAGCATCAGTCGTACCGATCGTAACCCGCGCAGTGAGCGACTGTGATTCCGGCGTTCGAACCGACCGCCCTGCCCGACGGGCGAGCTCATCGATGACAAGAAAGCCGCAATTGTGGCGTGTCCACTCGTACTCCGGCCCGGGATTGCCCAACCCGACAATCAGCCACACACTCAGATCCTACTCTTCGGTCTTGCCCTTTTTGATCACTTCCGGTTCAGCCGGCGCCTCAGCGGAGGACTCCGCCGCTGCTCGGGGCGAGATGCAGGTCGCAATGATCGCCTCACCGTCAGTGATGAGCTCGATACCATCGCCCAGTTTCAGGTCAGAAGCCTTGATGTGGGTTCCAACGGCGAGAGAGCTGATATCGACCATGATTGACTCCGGGAGGGCGGCGGGAAGACACCGAATCTCAAGGTGGTGAGTGATGACGTCGAGGACACCATCAGCCATCCTGACACCTTCGGGCTCACCAACGACCCGCAGGGGGACGTTGAAACTGGTGCGCTCGTTCATTCGCACCCGCATAAAGTCAGCGTGCACCACCGTTTCACGAACCGGGTCGAGCTGCAGCGCCGCGATCTTTACCGGGATCATCAGACCATCAAGGTTGAGGTGGATGATCCGACTGCGCCCGTGACGACGAATCAGCGCCGCCAGTTCGCGCTTTGAAACCGCGCTGGTCACCGGGCCTTCATCGGCGCCGTAGACAGTCGCCGGAACCTGGCCGGCGGCCCGCAGACGCCGTGACACGTTCTTGCCAGTCTCCTGGCGGGCCGTGGCGGCGAGAGAGATTGTCAAACTTTCACTCATGGAATTACTCCGATCAGATCGAGCCGACCCAATCGAGCGGATCCAGGATGGACAGATCAGAAAACCTGACCCCTTGAATCGTATACTCGTTGAAACTCATGCTCAATAATATTTTCAGATAAACAGTCGACTGACCGACGTCTCGTCGTGAATCGACTTGATCGCCTCGGCCAGAAGCGGAGCGATCGACAGACACTCGAAGACCGGGGGAGTACAATCAGGCCGCCGGGGTAGAGTGTTGGTGAAGAGAACCTTCTCAATCGGCGAACCGCTGATCCGCTCAACGGCGTTACCAGAGAGAACGGCGTGGACACAGCTGGTGAGCACACGCTCCGCGCCATTGGTCCGCAGCGCCTCAGCCACCTTGGTCAGAGTGCCGGCGGTGTCGACCATATCGTCAACAATCAGACAGGTCCGTCCTGCTACCTGTCCGACAACATTCATCACTTCAGCCTCAGAATGGCCGGGTGTCGACTTGTCACGCCGTTTATCGACTATCGCGAAACCGGCATTGAGACGCTTGGCGTAGGCCCGGGCCCGCTCCGCACCGCCCGGATCGGGAGCCACCACCACCAGATCGGCCACTGGGTTTAAAGCGAAGTAGTCGATCATCACCGGAGCGGCGAAGAGATGATCGACTGGGATATCAAAGAACCCCTGGATCTGCGGAGCGTGCAGATCAACAGCCAGTATCCGGTGCGCACCTGCAGTCGAGATGAGATTGGCAACCAGCCGGGCCGAGATCGGAATCCGCGGCCGATCCTTCTTATCTCCCCGCGCATACCCGTAGTAGGGGATTACAGCGGTGATTCGGTCAGCCGATGACCGTCGAAAGGCGTCGGTCATGATCAGCAACTCCATCAGGTTCGCATCGACCGGCGGACAGGTCGACTGAACGATGAAGACATCTCCCCCGCGGACATTTTCGAGAATCTGAAAGTTGAACTCCCCATCCGGGAAACGGGTCGCATTGGCCCTTCCAAGGGGCAGCCCCAGGTACTGACAGATCTCCTCAGCCAGGGGCCGGTTCGAGTTGCCTGAGAATATTTGTAGGGTATTCACGTCTCTCAGTCGCTTCAGCCCGGGACTGACAGCTGCGATAAGTAACGACGCACAGCTGATACCGAACCCACCGGGCGGATGTGGCTGGGGAGGCAGGATTCGAACCTGCGTAATGGCGGCTCCAAAGGCCGCTGCCTTACCGCTTGGCGACTCCCCAACTTACCTATAGCCAGCTCACCAAACTCCTGCGCACCATAATCCTAACAACTTTGCAATCTGCTAACTGGGCAATCTGCTAACTGAGCAATCTGCTAACTGATCCCCTGCCAATGCATCCTCTGCCGAGTGCCAGTGCATTCTCTGCCGAGGCATCAAGCGTCATTGCTGTCAGCAGCTTTCTTAATCTACCGGCTCGAGCTACTGGCTCAAGCTGAAGCTACCGGCTCGAGCTACTGACACGCGCCACGATCTGTTGGTCTGACAAGAGACCGACATCTGAATTGGCAGACCGGATGAGCGAACTTCCCGGTCAAAGGCAGGTTGGAAACCGAAGGGTGAGGCGGGAGTACTCATCCCTGCCGACGGTTCTGACCGGAGCAACCCACCATCCGTCCGCCTGGAGGGCGACTGCAGCCGACTGCCTGACTTCATCGTTATCAAATATCGCAAAGACGGTCGAGCCGCTCCCGGACATCAGGGCCGCTGACGCTCCGAGCAGAGGCAGCCGACTCCTGACCTCGGCAAGGCCTGGATGAAGCGGGAAGACTGACAGTTCGAGATCATTCCTGAGAAGATCGGATGGAAAAGCCCTGACCGGCGCGACATTCTTCCCGGCCGTCTGCCCTGTCTCCTGGCTCATCCCCTGCCCGTCAGCTCGTAACTCGTCATGCCGCCGCACAGTCTCATACGCCAACCCCAGCGAAAAAGGCATCTTAACCACGCCCGTCCGGTTTGTCAACTCAGGCGGCAGATTGGCATAGACCTCCCGAGTCGGGACCAGGATCCCCGGATTAACGAGCAGCAGATACCTGGCTTCGATGCCGGCCAGCGGGTAGATTTCGTCACCTCTTCCTACTCCGAGACACGTTCCACCGATAAGAAAGAACGGGACATCGGCACCAATCCGCGCCGCGATCTCGACCAGCTCGGACCAGGGAAGATCGATCTTCCAGAGCTGAAGCAGCGCCAGCAGCGTGACGGCAGCGTTACTGCTGCCACCGCCGAGACCAGCCGCGGTTGGAATACGCTTAACGATTCCAATCCGCACTCCGCACTCGATGCCCGTCCGCTCGCGCAGAAGATGGGCCGCCTTCCAGACAAGATTCCGCTCGTCGGTCGGAACCTCGGGATGATCGCACTCGATGACGATCCCGTCGTCAAGCAGCTCGAAAGTGAGCGTGTCAGCAAGATCGACCGTCTGGAGGACCGTCCGCAGCTCATGGTAGCCGTCAGGTCGCCGCCCGAGAATCTCGAGCGTCCAGTTGATCTTGGCGCAGGAAAGGATTGTCAGCATACCTCATTCTCTCTTCCTGGCCACGACGTCAGCTACTGACTGCAGCGCCAGGTGTTATTGGAAGCATTCCGGTCGAGGATATTGTAAAGCACGCCGACCGCCGACTGCTTGAACCTGGCATCACCAAAGAACGGAGCAATCTGCCTTCTTTCGAGCCGTGCGACCAGAAGCGCACTGGTCAGCGTCATCATCGTCCCTGACTGACCGATCTGGCCCCTCCCCGACATTGTAAAACCTCCCGGGCCGCAATAGTTCAGGAAAAACTCACCGGAGATCGAATTGAAGAGTAGAAAGTGGCCGCTCCGGTCGTCCTGCATCCCCACGTCATAGTTCTGAATGATGGTTGTAGTGTCAGGAATGATAACCGAGTTCCCCGCAGATCCGCTCGGACCGAGCGGCGGATCTTCGACGTTCTGCACATTATCGCGGGCAACAGAATAGAACGAGTAGCGGCGGCCAAGCGACCCGTTGTAGGTCGCCGAGGTGGTGGTGACATTGGTCTGCCAGACCTGCCAGGGCCCCTGATCAACCGCGACATAGATGGTGTAGTCACTGATCCCCGAACCGGAGTCGGTTCCCTGCCACCGGACGAGAAAGTTTGGTGCCTGGACCGTCACCGGGAGGGCCTCGACCCGACTCGCCGGCCGCGCTGAATCGAGCTTGTTGGTCCAGGGCTCGGGGAGATTAGGCCCTTCCTGGTCGAAGGCGATGATCGGCTGATTGGCGATGATGCTTCCGGTAGTGAGTCCGGGGCGCACCGCGACCGTGTACCCGACGGCACCGGATCCCTGGGGGGAGACGATGTTTGGCGGTAGAAACCCGGTGCTGGAATCGATCGGAATCTGGCCGGTCAACGGGTCGATCGCTGTGAACCGCCACGTCACCTGTCCGGTATCAGACCGCATCGCCGCGATAACCCGGACGATAACATTCCTGGTCGGACGCAGATCGATATCCGCCTCCAGTACTGTCTGGCCTGGCATCGGAACGATCATCCGGTTGGCGATCACAATCGGTCCAAAGGCAAAGGTGAGCGGATCGACGGCGTCAGGATCGAGCTGATCGGTGATCGTCAGCTCGCGAACGGCAGCGCGGGCGGTCGGTGGATTCTCAAAGCCGATCGCGTACTCGAGCATTCGCCCTTCCGGCACGTAGTGCTCCTCACTGAAGCCTCCGACACCAAGGTTGAAGAACTGGGCGTATGAACGGGCAACGGTGACAATTCGGTAGACATACCCGAGGCGGTTCCCGAGGCAGGTTCGGAGGTCGTCACGAACTCCAACCGAACGCGAAACGGCCCCGTTGATCTGATTGAGGGTGGCGGTTCCCCGGACGCACCGCACTCCCGCCATCGTGACCGCAGTCAAAAGATGGTTGAGCGAAATAAGCCGGGGCTGGCGGTTGCCCGTCTGGAGGCTCTGCTGGATGGCTGCCGAGATGAGCGTCTTCCAGCTTCCGGCGATATCGGCGTCGCAGGTGGGTAGTATCGAGACCCCCGTCTGCGCGGCGATCGATCGAATGATGGTCCGGTAGCACTCCACCAGCAGGTTGAGATTGGGATCAGCCGAGGCAAAGATCGATTGCGTGGCCCAGGCCTCGAGCGGAATCGCGGCACCGACCTGCGACGGACCGGCAATCTCAATGCCGATGTAACCAACGCGCCCGGCCGGGACAACCGCGAGAACGACCGGAACAACCTGACCGGTATCGGTGTTGGTCAGGCTGGTCGGAACCTGCGCCCAGTCGATCGCCGTATCCCCGCTGAGCGGAGCCGGCAGGCTCACGTCCGAGATAATCCGCACCGGCGAGGTTCCACGAACCTTGATCCAGACCGGCACTCCATAAGCATCGTTATTTCCGGTGTTGGAATAGCTGATCCAGTACTGCTGCCGTTGTCCGGTGCGAATCGAGGCCGGTCCCCACTGCACATCGATCCGGATCGCCGGCTCACGGGCCGCTTCGACCGTGAACGACTTCGGCAGAACTGCGGTTGTACCATCAGGATTGATCACGACAACATCCCACAACCCGCGACTCTTCCCGGCGAGGTTGAAGAGAACACTGATTGTCCGGCCGTCCGATCCGGCATTGACCGTGGTTCCAACGATCTCCGGCTGATCCTCGCGGACAAGCTTCGCAATCACTCCCTCTTTGAACTGCAGACCCTGGATGACCGCCCAGACCGAACCGGCATCCCCGCCGCTCCGTGGCGCGATGTCGGTCAGCTCGACCGTACCTCCGCCGGGCGCGATCCTGACCACGAAACCATCCTGCTGGCCGATCGGCTGCGGACGATAGGTTCGTGGTGTCGTCGGAAAATCGGCCGAGTTGGTAAAGCCGCCGAGATAGGTACTCCCGGCCTGACTGACCGCGATGCAGGTCGCCTGCTCTCCGCCGCTCCCGCCAAGGTAGGTCGAATAGGACAAGGTCGCCCCGGACTTCTCAAGATAGGTCACAAAGACAGCCGGGATACCGGATCCGTCCGGCGTCTTCTTCCGGAATCCGTCGGGGGTGATCGGGAAGTTGGAGGAGAGGGTCCAGCCGGTAAGGAAGAGGTTGCCCGCGCTGTCGATCGCCAGCGCCTCGCCACTGTCACGGCTGGCGCCGCCGAGGTAGGTCGAGAAGAGCAGTCTTGTCCCAAAGACATTGAGCTTGCTGACAAAGAGATCCATTCCCCCCGCCAGCTGACGCTGGAGTGAACCGGCTGTCGTCGGAAAGTCGGTGGATTGGGTGATACCGGTGACGTAGACGTTGCCGATCGAGTCGACCGCGATCGTCCGACCGGTCCAGGGATCGGCGGAGGAGGTAACCGCCGGATCCATCTCCTCACCACTCCCACCGAGAAAGGTAGAGTAGATCAATGCGGCACCATCGGCCTTAATCTTGGTGACA
>JBEGMZ010000544.1:0-9852 GCA_041182745.1 Acidobacteriota bacterium | reverse complement strand
TTCCAACGATGATCATCTTTGTCTCCGGTCGGGAGGCCGGTCGGCTGGTTGGAGCGATCCCAAAGGAGGCGATGATCTCAAAGTTGAGGTCCCTTGGCCTGATATGAGCACCTGCCGCTGGTCTACTCCTGGACGAGAAGCGGATCGGCCCGGCCTTCGAGTGCCGCGTGGAGCGTGTGCCACGAGAGGCTCGCACACTTGACCCGTGCCGGAAATTCGCGCACCCCGGCGAGAATCTTCAGCCGGCCGAGGTGGTTCGGCTCATTCTCCGGGTCGAGCTCTCCCCGTACCATCCGGTGGAACTCCTGAAAAAGCGTCTCCGCTTCCGCCAGAGTCCTCCCTTTGACCGCAGTTGTCATCATCGATGCGGCGGCCTTTGAGATGGCACAACCGCTCCCCTGAAATGAGATGTCTCTGATCACGTCCCCATCAAGCTCAAGGTAGATCGTCAGCTCGTCACCGCAGAGTGGATTATGGCCCATCTGCTCACGGCTCGGGTGCGCAAGCACCCCGAAGTTTCGAGGCTTTCGGTTGTGATCAAGAATCACCTGTTGGTAAAGTTCACTTGTCTCGGACATCGTGTTCTCAGATCTGAAAAATTTCTCTCACCCTGTTGATCGACCTCACCAGCGAGTCGACCTCATTCTTTGTGTTGTAGAAGGCGAAGGAGGCCCGGGCGGTCGCCGGTACACCAAAGAACTTCATGGCCGGCTGGGCGCAGTGGTGACCGGCACGGATCGCAATCCCTTCCTGATCAAGAATCGTTCCGATATCGTGCGGATGGACATCGTCGATCAGAAAAGAGAGAACACCGGCCTTGGCAGCGGCGGTTCCGACAAGTCGCACCCCGGGGAGCGCACCCACCGTTTCGATCGCATAGTCGAGGAGATCCTTCTCGTAGGCGGCGATACGGTCGAGACCGATGTCGTTCAGATAATCGACTGCTGCTCCGAGACCAATCACCCCGGCAATGTGCGGCGTCCCGGCCTCGAACTTGTAGGGGAGACTGTTGAATGTCGTCTTCTCGAAGCTGACCGAGAGGATCATGTCACCGCCGCCAAGGAAGGGCGGCATCGCTTCCAGCCAGCGAGTCTTACCGTAGAGGACTCCGACTCCGGTTGGTCCGCATAGTTTGTGCCCGGAGAAGGCGTAGAAGTCGCAGTCGAGTTCGCGAACATCTACCTTGAGGTGTGGGACCGCCTGTGCGCCATCGATCAGCACCGGAATGCCGTGGCGGTGGGCCATCTCAATCATCGTCCGAACCGGATTGATCGTCCCCAGCGCGTTTGAGATGTGGACAATCCCGACCATCTTCACCTTTGGATTGAGCATCTTCTCGTACTCATCCATCCGGATTTCACCGCGCTCATTGATCGGAATTACCCGCACCCGGGCCCCGGTTCGCTCTGCCAGCAGTTGCCACGGAACAATGTTTGAATGATGCTCCATCATCGTCAGCAGGATCTCGTCGCCGGCACCGATAAATTTGCTACCATAACTGTTGGCGACCAGATTGATGCTCTCCGTCACACCGTGGGTGAGAATGATCTCGTGTGACTCGGCGGCGTTGATGAAACGCTGGATCTTGACCCGGGCTCCGTCAAACTCCCGCGTCGCAACCTCACTCAGGTGGTGGACTCCACGGTGCACGTTGGCATTCTGGGTGCTGTAGAAACGGTTGACGGCGTCAATTACGGTCTGCGGACGCTGGGCGGTCGCGGCGCTGTCAAGGTAGACCAGCGGCTTCCCCTTCACGGTCGTCGAAAGAATGGGAAACTGCTGACGGATGCGCTCCACATCCTCTGCCTCCAGGGTGGTGAATGAAGCCGGGGTTGAGTAGAATTCGCCAGGTGTGGCCATGGTGCTAATTGACCTCCAGACTCTGATGTAGTTTGTCGAGCACCGCCTGATCGAGCTGTTCGCGGAGTGACGCGATGCCGATCCGTCCGATCAGCTCACCGGCAAATCCGCAGGTGAGGAGCGCCCGTGCCCGCTCCGGTCCGATCCCGCGGCTGGCAAGATAGAAGATCTCCTCATCTTCGAGCTGGCCGACCGTCGCGCCGTGGGAGCACCTGACGTCGTCAGCCAGTATTTCGAGCTGCGGTTTGGTGTCGACCGTGGTCTCGGTTGAGAGAAGAAGATTACGGTTGAGCTGGCGGGCATCGGTCAGGAGCGCCCCCTCACGAACGAAGACCTTGCCATTGAAGACTGCACGCGCGCGCCCGTCCAGAATCCCCTTGTAGAGCTGCCGGCTCTGACCCCGCGGGTGGGCGTGGTCGACCGAGGTGTGATTGTCAATGTGCTGGCTGCCTGTGACGATGTAGAGCCCGTCGATGGTCGTCTCCGCCCCCTCGCCCTGCTGCACGACATCGAGCGTGTGGCGTGCGATCTCTGCACCCAGCGAGACCGTCAGTGAGCGGTAACGGCCACCCCGCTCCTGACTGACCCTTGTTCTCCCGATATGAAAGGCCTGTTCGCTCTCCTGCTGCAGCCGGTAATGCTCGATCGATGCCCCGGCGCCGACGAAGACCTCGGTCACGGCGTTGTTGAACGAAACATCGTTCCGTGTCGAAGCGTAACTCTCGACAACCGTTGCCGTCGCCCCTTCCTCGGCGACGATCAGCACCCGCGGATAGCAGGCGACCTTCTCCGAGGCTGCGGTCAGAAAGAGCAGGTGGATCGGTGTCGCCACCGCCCGACCGGCTGGAATCCGCACCACCGCACCATCCCCCAGCAGCGCCGTGTTGAGCGCGGTGAAGGCGTCAAGCTCAGGATTGGCGAGTGTTCCGAGCCGGGTAGCCGGAAAGGCATCATCACCCGCCGCAATCTCAGCGAGGTTGCCCGCTACCACCCCTTCTCCGAGACCGCTCGTATCTGACAGCTCCGGAGCATAGATCCCGTTGACGAAGACCAGCCGGCTCCGTTCGGCCTCCGGGAAACTCAGCTTCCCAATCTCCCGAACCGGGATTCCGCTCAGATCAAGGTCGAGTATCTGCCGGAACTGCGTGTTCAGAAGTGGACGGAGATTGGTGTATCTCCACTCTTCATCCCGGGTCGTTGGGAGATCCAGGCGGTTGAATGTCCGCCCCGCCTCTTCCCGCAACCCGGTCAGCCAGGGTTGGTCGAGCCCCTCCCGCGTTCGGGTGAAGGCCCGGCAGGCTGCCGAATAGTTATCTTTTTCTTTTGCCGCTTGCACCATAAATCACCAAACTGTCATCCGCTCAGGCGGCAGCTCTTTTGCCGCTTGCACCAAAAATCATCAAACTGTCACCCGCTCAGGCGGCGGTGGTCGCTGTCCGGATCCAGTCGTATCCGCGTGTCTCCAGTTCGAGAGCCAGCTCGCGGCCCCCGGACTTCACAATGCGTCCCTTGTAGAGGACGTGAACAAAATCGGGCTGAATATAGTCGAGCAGTCGCTGATAGTGCGTGACAAGAATGATCGCATTCTCCTTCGAGGCGAGCTTATTGACCCCACCCGCCACAACCCGCAGGGCGTCGATGTCGAGTCCGGAGTCGGTCTCATCCAGAACCGCCAATCGCGGATTGAGCACCGCCATCTGCAGGATCTCGTTTCGCTTCTTCTCCCCCCCGGAGAAACCTTCGTTGACTGCCCGGTTGATGAAACTCTGATCCATCTCAACAATCTTCATCTTCTCCTTGAGCAGATCGTCGAACTCAAGCGGATCGAGCTCCTCCCGCCCATCGTGCTTTGCCTTCTCATTGTAGGCCAGACGCAGAAAGTTGGCGTTGCTCACACCCGGGATCTCGACCGGATACTGAAAAGCCAGAAAGAACCCGGCCCGCGCCCGCTCATCCGGTGCCATCTCAAGCAGGTTGTGCCCGTCGTAGATCACTTCTCCGGCCGTCACCTCGTACGACGGATGGCCGGCCAGCACCTTGGCGAGGGTACTCTTTCCCGATCCGTTCGGTCCCATGATCGCGTGAACCTCACCAGCCTTTACTGTCAGTGACAGCCCTTTCAAAATCTCCTTGCCGTCGATCGCGGCATGCAGGTCGCGTATCTCAATCACTCTTAACTCCCTCCCTCTCCGGCTCATCTGTGTCGCGGTGCGATCCCGGATCTATTGTTATTGGATCTGATCTGGTTCAATCAGTGATCTCAACGATCACCTCAATCTCGACCGGGATGTGGTGCGGAAGCGAACCCATGCCAACGGCCGACCGGGCGTGCCGTCCGGCTTCACCAAAGACCTCGACAAAGAGGTCAGAACAGCCATTGATGACCGATGGATGTTCGGCGAAGTCCGGGGTCGCATTGACCATCCCCAGAACCTTGACGATCCGCTTTACGCGACGCAGCGTTCCCAGCTCCTGCTTCAGTACTGCCAACAGAATCATCCCTGTTTCGCGCGCGTACTGGTAGCCCTGCTCAAGCGTCAGGTCTGCCCCCACCTTTCCGGTGGCATCCGCTCCCTTTCCGGCCAGGTAGAGGAGGTTGCCCGTGCGCACTGCATGGACATAGGTCCCGGCCGGCGCCGGAACCGGCGGCAGCATTGCTTCAATTTCGGTAATCTTGTCGCTCATCACTCTCTATCCTACGCTTCCTTCAAGTTTCAGGCCGAGCAGGCGGGTCGCTTCGACGGCAAACTCCATTGGCAGCTCACGAAAGACCTCCTTGCAAAAGCCGTTGATTATCGTGTTGACGGCATCCTCGGTTGAGATGCCACGCTGGTTGAAATAGAAGATCTGCTCTTCAGAGATCTTCGAGGTTGAGGCCTCGTGTTCGACTCGCGACGTATTGTTCCCAACCTCGATGTAGGGAAAGGTGCTCGCCCCACACTTTGCTCCGATCAGCAGTGAATCACACTGGGAGTAGTTGCGGGCCCCGTCGGCCTTCGGGCTGATCCGGACGAGGCCGCGATAGCTGTTGTTCGACCGTCCGGCCGAGATACCCTTGGAGATGATCCGACTCTTTGTGTTCCGACCGATGTGGATCATCTTCGTGCCGGTATCCGCCTGCTGAAGATGGTTGGTCAACGCCACCGAGTAGAACTCACCGATCGAGTTGTCACCGAGGAGGATGCAGCTCGGATACTTCCAGGTGATCGCGGAGCCGGTCTCTACCTGCGTCCACGAGATCTTCGAGTTGACGCCGGCACACTTTCCGCGCTTCGTCACAAAATTGTAGATGCCGCCGCGCCCCTCTTCGTCCCCGGCATACCAGTTCTGCACGGTCGAGTACTTGATCTCGGCATTGTCGAGCGCCACCAGCTCGACGACTGCCGCGTGAAGCTGGTTCTTATCAAACTTGGGTGCCGTGCAGCCCTCAAGGTAACTGACATAGCTGCTCTCCTCGGCCACAATCAGCGTTCGTTCAAACTGCCCCGATTCGGAGTTGTTGATCCGGAAGTACGACGAAAGCTCCATCGGACTCCGCACCCCCTTCGGTATGAAGCAGAACGACCCGTCTGAGAAGACCGCTGAATTGAGCGCCGCAAAGTAGTTGTCAGTATATGGAACTACTGTTCCAAGATACTTCTTCACCAGCTCCGGGTACTGGTGCACCGCTTCTGAAAAGGAGCAGAAGATGACTCCCTCCTTCGCCAGCTTCTCCTTAAAGGTTGTCGCCACCGAGACGCTGTCGAAGATCGCGTCGACCGCAACATTGGCGAGCATCTTCTGCTCGTGCAGCGGTATCCCAAGCTTCTCGAAGGTGTCGAGCAGCTCCGGATCGACCTCGTCAAGGCTCTGCTTCTTCTCTTTTGGCTTCGGAGCCGAATAGTAGATGATCTCCTGGTAGTCGATCTTTGGATAATGGACGTTGGCCCATACTGGTTCGGTCATTGTCAGCCAGTGGCGAAAAGCCTTCAGCCGCCACTCAAGCAGCCACTCCGGCTCTGCTTTCTTGGCTGAGATCAGCCTGACAATATCCTCGTTCAGCCCCCGCGGAATGGTCTCGGACTCGATATCGGTCACGAATCCGTACTTATACTCTCGGTTGGCCAGCGCTTCGATGCTACTGCTCATGACAATTTGCTCGCTTCCTTAGTCTTTCGATCCCGGCACGGAACTGACCGTCCGGGGCTCCATCTGCACATAACGAATATCAGGACTCTGATTGAGCAGAGTCGTAATCGGAATCTTGTCAAATACACTGTGAACAAAGTCGGTGATACTGACCCAGACCGGCCGCAGTCCGCAGTCGCCGTGGTGGACACAGGTCTCCTGGTTGCCGGTGAACTGCGAGCAGATCTCCTCCTGCGATGGCATCCCGCCCAGTACCCGCATCACCTCGCCGATTGAGATCTCTGCCGAGGGGCGCATCAGCCGGTAACCTCCCTTCGGTCCCCGCACGCTCTCAACAATCCCCCGTCGGTTCAGAGTCCAGAGGATCTTCTCAACATACGCGGTCGAAAGCCCCTCCCGCTCGGCGATATCGCGTACCTGCACCGCTCCGCCCGGCTCCAGACTATCCTCCGCCCGCGCCAGCTGCAGAATGCACCGCAATCCATACTCTTCCTGTGCCGTAATCTTCATTTGTCGTATCGATCTATCGATCTACCGATATTTACCTATCGACCTATATATTCACTCAAGACATCTGTCTGTCGATCCGCCAATATCTATCGAGACCTATCGAGCGATCGACTCTGACCACACGCATACTCACCAGCAGAGTACGTAACAGACTCCATCAACCTCAGTCAAAAGCGCAGAGTACCACACCCGGCCTAATCCTGACACCTTTGTCAGGTTCAATTCTATGGAGATTTTGTGTTGAAAAAGTAAAAAAGTCTTTCGATGATGGGAGCCGGGTTCGCCGTTATGATGCCAGCTGTTCGCGAAAGACGACCGGGTCCTGACAGCACTCGCAGGGGCCTGGCTTGTGGGTTGAGATCATGCAGACATCGCAGAAGTAGTCGAGGTCATAGAGCCGGCCGTTCTTCCACGACTGGAACCTGATCACTTCAAGGTACTGGCCGTGGGGAAAGATGCGGGCGACGACATTGAGTTCACGTTCCCGGTATCTCTGATCCATCCAGACCGCGGCAGCGGAGTCGACGGGGAGGAGGGGGAAGGTCTCATTGTTGGCGGTTCTGACGGCGTAGAGGTGACCGCGGTCGTCACAGTCGGAGACGACCTGGTAGAGCCGTTCGAGCTCCTCGGTGAGACAGATGATCTGCCCGCGGACGGTAATCTGGCGGGGAGTGGGTGGCTCGGCAGACTGGCGACCCGCCGGGACTGCCAGCAGTAACGAGCCAACGACAAAATGGCGACGATCCTGTCTCATCGCATCGAAAGATAGCGGATGGACGGCGTTTTTTCAAACGATGGGATGGCGGGGCCGCTCCATTCCGGCTCAGGTTACGCCAGACTCAGTACTTCGATCGACGGGTGATGGGGGAGGTGTGATGAGGCGGCAGAAAAATGGTTGAGGATCGATCTCGTCCGGCCGGAGGTGGGGGTGGCTGTGGTACAATCCGGACTATGCGATTGAAACGGCTTGAGGCGACCGGGTTCCGGAATCTCACCGGCGCGGCGGAGTTCGCCCCCGGCCTCAATATCCTTCACGGCGCCAACGCCCAGGGCAAGACGAGCTGGCTTGAAGCGATCAGTCTGCTCGGAACGACAAAGTCCTTCCGCACCGCGCAACCACGCGAGGCTATCGGCCATGGCCAGAAGGAGACGCTGCTGCGCGGCGTCGTCGCTCGCGGAAACCTGATCAAGGAGCTACAACTTCAGCTCACTCCGAGTGAAAAGCGGACCTTTCTCAACGGCAAGCGCGAGCCGGTGGCCCGTTACCTGAGCAATCTGGTCACGATCGCCTTCACCGCCGAGGAGCTGGAAGTGGTCCGAGGGGCACCGGAGGCCCGACGCCGATTTCTCGATCGCGGCATATTCTCGATCCACCCGGCCTATCTTGGAACGCTGACCGACTACAATCGAATCCTGAAACAGAAGAACGCCCTGCTGCGGCAGGCGGCCGAGTCCGGTCATCCGGCGGGATCGCGGGCACTGGTCGAGCCGTGGAACGATCAGCTGGTGGAGTTTGGGCGCCTGATCCACGAGGCGCGGGTCGATTATGTCGCCCGACTCGCGTCCGAGATCAACCCGACCCTGTTCCAGGCCGAGCAGATTCAGATCCGCTACCGCTCGTCGCTCGAAGAGCGGGGTGACCTGAGTGACTATGCGCGACTGCTCCGGGAGAGGCTCGAACTCCGGCTCCCGAGTGAGCTCGCGGTTGGGCACTCGCTGGTCGGCCCGCACCGTGACGATCTTGAGATCCTCGCCGATGGTCGTGAGATCGCCCGCTTTGGCAGCTCCGGCCAGCAGCGGAGCGCGCTTCTTATTCTTGATCTGGCCCAGCTCCACGTGTACTATGGGGTTTTTGAAGAGTACCCGGTTTTTCTGATCGATGACCTTGACGCCGAGCTTGACCGTGCCCGAATCGGGATACTGCTGGACTACCTGGCGGATCGATCCCAGACCATCGTTTCCACCTCAAAACGATCCCTGGCTGACAGTTACCGCAACCGGGCCACTCTGCTCGAAGTAGATGCTGGTTGCATTGTCGCTACTCTCAACCCGGCCGATCAGCCGGAGTGATGAGAGGTCGACACCAACCGAAGACGGGGACCATACAGGCCATAAACCGAGGAGCGCAAGAATATATTATGACTGAGTCGACGACTGGCAAGGATCAATACGGTGCTGCCGCGATCACCGTCCTCGAGGGGCGGGACGCGGTTCGCAAGCGGCCGGCGATGTACATTGGTTCGACTGGTGACCTCGGGCTGCACCACCTCGTCTATGAGATTGTCGACAACTCGATCGACGAAGCGCTGGCCGGGTACTGCGATACGATCCTGGTGTCGATCCACCTCGACAACTCGGTCACGGTTGAGGATAACGGGCGCGGCATTCCGGTCGATATGCACCCGACGGAGAAGCGACCGGCGGCCGAGGTGGTCATGACGGTTCTCCACGCCGGCGGAAAGTTTGACAGCAATGCTTACAAGGTCTCCGGCGGGCTCCACGGCGTCGGCGCCTCCTGCGTCAACTTTCTTTCCGAGTGGATGCGGATGGAGATTCGCCGGGATGGCGGTGTCTATGAGCAGGAGTACCAGCGCGGCATTCCAGCCACCAAGTTGACCCGCACCGGCACCTCAAAGCGCCGGGGGACGAAGATCACCTTCAAGCCGGACAGTGAGATCTTTACCACTACTGACTTCTCGTTCGACCGGCTCTCGGAGCGGCTGCGTGAAAAGGCCTTTCTCAATAAAGGTGTGGCGATCACGATCACCGATGAGCGAGCGGAGGTTGAGCGGAAGCACGAATTCCTCTACGAGGGCGGCATCGCCGAGTTTGTTAAACACCTCAACAAGAACAAGAACACCCTCCATCCCAAGCCAATCTACTTTGAGAAGCTGGCCGGATCGAACGGGCCCGACGATACGCTGACGATCGAGATTGCGCTTCAGTATAACGACGCCTACGACGAGAAGGTCTTCTCATTTGCCAACAACATCAACACGGTCGATGGTGGGACGCACCTCTCCGGTTTTCGATCGGCGCTGACGCGGGTGATCAACAGTTACGCCCAGTCGTCGGGACTGATCAGGGACTTCAAGGGTCAGCTCTCCGGGGACGATGTGCGTGAAGGGCTGGTGGCGGTGATTGCGGTCAAGCTGCCGCAGCCCCAGTTTGAGGGCCAGACCAAGGGCAAACTCAACTCGGATGTCCAGGGGCCGGTCAGCTCCTTTGTCTACGAGAAGCTGAGCAGCTTCTTCGAGGAGCACCCGCAGGCGGCGAAGTCGATTGTCGGCAAGTCGGTGGAGGCAGCGCGGGCGCGCGAGGCGGCGCGCAAGGCGCGTGAGATCGTCCGCAAGG
>JBEGMZ010000543.1:0-3761 GCA_041182745.1 Acidobacteriota bacterium | reverse complement strand
GCGCAGAAGCCGCTGACATACTTAACGATCGGCTTCAGCTCCTCGATCGGATCCTTGCCGGTGTAATGGATGATGTTGCCGGCGTCGTACCAGATCGAGAAGTTCTTGTGACCGACGGCCTTGATCGCGGCGACGATCTCGGAGGAGGCACTGCTGCCACCTCCGTGCGGCTTCATGGTCAGCCTGATCCCGCGCTCGGCAGCATAGGCGGCTGTCTCGCGCATCACCTTATAGTAGTGCTCATACTCCTCGGGTTTATCGACACCAAACGAGAGGATGTACTTTAGCGAGAGTTCGTGCGCCGCATCAACCTGCTGGCGCATCTCGCGGATCGACTCTTCGAGCGGAATGTTATGGCGCGAGCGGAGCGCTCCCATGTTGGCCCTCAGGCCGCTGGCCGCGAGCCGCTGCTTCAGGCCTGGCAGATAGTCGGTGGCCGTGCCCGGGCGAAGGAACGGCTCCTCACGAGTCGCACTGAGCAGACCGGTGACCTGATATCCGGCGGCCTTGATCTCACGCAGCGTCACGTCGTATCCCCATTTTGTCCAGGGACGGTTGAAACATCCCACCTCCCACTTGACCCCTTTGGCGTCTGCCGGGAGGGGCAGGGTAAGCGCGGCGCCAGCCAGCGCCGCCTGATTTATGAACTCACGTCGATTCATGATCGGATCTCCTGGTGGCTACTTTTTGTCCATTTTGGTGAGTGCCTCGACCTGCAGCGGCAGACCAAGGATGTTGATGAACCCGGCGGCGTCACGCTGATCATAGCCGGCACCCATGGTGAACGAGGCGAGGTTGGGCTGATAGAGAGACCGCTTCGCCGTGCGGCCGGCGCTGATCAGATTACCCTTGTAGAGTTTGAATCTGGCCGTGCCACTGACTGCCGTCATGAGCGAATTGACGAAGGCGTCGAGCGCCTCACGCAGCGGGGTGAACCACTGGCCGAAGTAGACCATCTCCGCATACTGGTGCGAGATGACCTCCTTGTAATGGGCCGCGTCGCGATCGAGCGTCAGCGATTCGACCTCGCGGAGGCCGGCGAGGAGGATCGTCCCTCCTGGTGTCTCGTAGACGCCGCGTGACTTCATCCCAACGAGACGGTTCTCGACCAGGTCGACCCGCCCGATTCCGTGGCGGCCGCCGATCTCATTCAGCCTGTCGATCAACGGCACCGGGTCGAGGTACTCACCATTGACCGCAACGGGAGTGCCACGCTCGTATGCTACCTCGACATACTCCGCCTTGTCCGGGGCGTTCTCTGGCGCGACGGTCAGTTCGAACATCGACTCCTCCGGCTCACTGGCCGGATCTTCGAGGATGCCCCCCTCGTGCGAGAGATGCCAGATGTTACGGTCGTGGCTGTAGATCTTTTCACGGCTTGCCGTGATCGGAATCTGCCGTTCAGTCGCATAGTCGATCGCATCCTCACGTGAGACGATATCCCACTCCCGCCACGGTGCGATCACCGGCAGCTCCGGCGCCAGCGCCTTGAAGGTCAGCTCAAACCGGACCTGATCATTACCCTTGCCTGTGCAGCCGTGCGAAAGTGCGTCACAGCCGGTGGCGAGCGCGATCTCGACCTGCCGCTTTGCAATCACTGGCCGGGCGAACGACGTCCCAAGCAGATACTTGTGCTCATAGACTGCTCCAGCCCGCAGTGTTGGAAAGATGTAGTCGGTCACAAACTCATGACGCAGATCCTCGATGTAGATCTCGGCAGCTCCGGTTGCGATCGCCTTCTCACGCAGACCGTCCAGCTCCTCCTTCTGGCCGACATCAGCGGCGATTGCAACCACTTCGCAGTTGTAGTTCTCTTTCAGCCACGGAATGATGATCGATGTGTCGAGACCCCCTGAGTAGGCTAGAGAGACCTTCTTGTATGATTTTGACATTGACGATCCTCTTCCTCAATCCTCCTGAAATATATTGTACCCGGGAATTATATACAGATGTGACCAATAGGGAAGTGGGGCGCTCAGCGCAACCACTCATCGATGTGGCGGGCGACAAACTCGTCATCGATCAGGTGGGGATACTGGCAGATGATGCGGTCGATCTCTTCGAGCTGCCCGGGTGAGAGGTCCTCTTCCGGGTTGAGGCACCAGCGGCCAGCCATTAGTCCCTGCCGGCGAAGGATCTCGTGCAGGCCGGCGATACAGCCGGCAAAACCGTTCGTCGCGTCGAAGAGGGCGGCGTTGGCGTCGGTCGTCTCAGCCGACTGGGCAAGCAGGTTTGCGGTGTCGCCTCCGGCCCCAATCGCCTCGACCAGCTCGACCGCACGCCGGGTCCAGACGGCCCAGTGGCCGAGCAGCCCACCGGCGAAGCGGAGCCGCGTCGCCCCAAGACGGAATTCGGTCAGCAGGTCGGCGACGATGTTGTCGTCATTGCCGGTGTAGAGGGCAATCTCGCCGCTCCGTCCGCTCTCCGCCAGCGCCCGCAGCACATCGAGCGTCTGATAGCGGTTGAATGGGGCGACCTTCACCGCGACCACCGGCTCGATCTCGAAGAATTCGCGCCAGAAGCGGTAGTCGAGCGGCCGGCCTCCAACCGCCGGTTGAAGGTAGAATCCGCAGAGCGGAATGATCTGCGCGACCTCGCGGCAGTGGGCGAGAAGCTCGTCGGTCGTCGCTTCGCGCAATGCGGCGAGGCTCAGCAGTCCCATCTCGTAGCCAAGTTCACGGGCGAGCGCCGCCTCCGCAGCCGCTTGCGGTCCCTGACCGCAGACGCCGGCAATGCGGATGATCCGCCGATCTGACCTCGCCTCAGCCTCCTCCAGCGTCTCGATCGCCAGTCGCAGTACCGGCTCGAAGAGGCCAACCCGGCGATCACGGATCGCAAACTGCGTCGTGTGGACACCAACCGCGATTCCAGTTGCTCCGGCGGCGAGATAATATCTGGTCAGCGCCCGTTGTCTTCTCTCATCCAGCCTTCGCTCGCTCGTCAACGCCAGCGGATGGGCCGGGATCACCCCGCCGCGCCGGGCCCGCGTCCGCAGGCTGGAAAGGTTCATCTCACGGCTAGAATCGTCCATCCGTCACCTCGAAACGCGTCGGCTTTCCAAGACTTCGCCCACCGCTCAGGACCCATTCGGCGACCATCTCCAGCAACTCGTCAAGTCCGACCGCGGGCGGGCCAAGCTGTCGATGGCACTCGTCTGCCCGGCTCAGCAGCGCCCGGTCGCGATCCTCACCCTCGAATCTTACCGGTTTGCCAAAACGGCGCCCAAAATGGAGCGCTACCTTTCGCACCGTGACCAGATCCGGCCCGGTCACGTTCAGTATCCGCGCCGGTGTGGCACAGAGGTCGAGCCCGCGCAGGGCGTAGGAGTTGGCGTCTCCCTGCCAGATGGTGTTGAATCGACCGACCGTCAGGCTGACCGACTGTCCTGTCAAGACTCGCGTTGCAATCTCCGGCAGAATGCCGTAGCGCAGATCGGTTGCATAGTTGAGCCGGAAGAGCAGGACCCGTGTCTCCTTCTCCCGCGCATAGTACTCAAAGACCCGCTCCCGCCCAAGGCAGGATTGCGCGTACTCACCCCGCGGCTCGGGCTGATCATCCTCCACCGACCCGTTCGAGCTTCTCGTTACGAATGGATAGACATTGCCGGTCGAAAAGACGACGATCCGCGATCCCGGATAGCGATGGGCGACATTGGCTGGGACGATCGTGTTGATCGCCCACGTCAGGTCTGGCCGATCGGTCGAGCCAAACTTGCGCCCGGCAAGGAAGAGGATGTTCGTACTGTCGGGCAGTCGTTCGAC
>JBEGMZ010000542.1:0-7064 GCA_041182745.1 Acidobacteriota bacterium | reverse complement strand
CTGGGCGTGTAGTCCAAGCGTCTCCGCCACTCTCCCGAGAACCTCCTCGAGTCGGTGCGCGGGATAACCGTGAGCGTGGAGGGAGCGCCCCAGAAGAAGAATGAAGTTGATCTTTTCGCGGATCGGCGGTTGATTGGTCACAGTGCAGATACCAGACTCAGGTCAGTCGAAGCGGACATTGATGGTGGGGGCGGATGGTTCCAGCCCCAGTGCCTCCCGAACCGGCGCGAAGCTGCGACGATGAATCGGAAGAACCCCGCGCTCACGAATCGCCCGTAGGTGGGCGGCGGTTGGATACCCCTTGTGAGTGGCCAGACCATAGCCGGGATATTGCCTGTCAAGTTCAACCATCAGCGCATCGCGGATCGTCTTGGCGAGGATTGAAGCGGCAGCGATGGAGGCAGAGAGCGCGTCACCCCCAACAATCCCCTCCTGCGGAAGATTGCAACCGGGAACGGTTCGGGCATCGACGAGAAGGTAGTCCGGTCTGACCGCCAGCGTCTCAACAGCACGTCGCATCGCTTCGAGGCTGGCATGGTAGATGTTGAGCCGGTCGATCTCCTCGACCTCGACCACTCCAATCGACCAGGCGACAGCGTCGTCCCTGATGCGGGCGGCAAGAAGATTCCGCTTCGCTTCGGTCAGCCGCTTTGAGTCGTCAAGTTCGCGCAATCGATACCCGGGGCTGAGAATGACAGCACCGGCGACAACCGGGCCGGCAAGCGGACCGACTCCGGCCTCATCAACTCCGGCAATGGCGCGGAATCCGTGTGCGGATAACCGGTCTTCAAACTCGGAGAGCTGGCGGAGTCGCTGCCCCTCGGCGCGCTCAGCCTCCGCGCGCGCGCGGAGCCGGGCCGCGAGGGTACGGGCGTTCCGTCGTGAATCGATCTCCAGCCGCTCGATCAGCCCCGCCGGAACAGGCTCTTCGTCGGTCAGATATCGACGGCTCAACCAGTCGACCGACCGGGCCATCAGCTGACTGACTCCACTCTCTTCGGCCATATCGCCAACCCTTCATCTCAGGCCGTAAGCGGTGAGGGCACTCGGACCCGGTCAAGCCCCGGCAACTGCTCTACCGTTACCGGTCTGACCGGCGTTTTGATAGTTTCTCCATAGAAGAGTAACATTGATCGCGCAAACCGGGATTATACCACCCACACTGGAGGTCTGTGTCGAATGCTTGTTAAAAAGTCGGGCGATATTGGCGAGAACGAGATAACGGAAGAGAAGAACTATCTGAATCGGCGCAACTTTATTCGCGGTGGGGTGCTGGCGGGGACAGCAGGTGCGACGGCGATCCTCTACCGGCGACTGGCCGTGCCGGCTGGCTCTTCGGAGAGCGCCACCGAGGCTGCATTTCCGGACCGCAAGGTTGACGGTGAAGAGCTCACCAGCTATGAGGATATTACGACTTACAACAACTTCTACGAATTCTCGACGAGCAAGGAGGATGTCGCACGCGAGGCCCGCAACTTCATCGTCCGTCCCTGGACAGTCGAAGTTGGCGGGATGGTAAGTCGTCCGCGAACCTTCGACCTTAATGAGATTGTTGGACTGGGAGTCGAGGAGCGCGTCTACCGGTTCCGCTGCGTCGAGGCCTGGTCGATGGTCATACCGTGGCTTGGGGTACCGCTGGCAAAGCTGCTGGCACTGGTCGAACCACTTGGAAAGGCGTCGTTCGTCTCTTTCCAGACGCTCTTCGACCCGAGGCGAATGCCAAACCAGCAAACGCGGGTTCTGGACTGGCCCTACACCGAGGGGCTGCGGCTTGACGAGGCGATGCATCCGCTGACGCTTCTCTCGACCGGACTTTATGGTCGATCGCTTCGGCCGCAGAATGGCGCACCAATCCGACTGGTCGTTCCGTGGAAGTATGGTTTCAAGAGCATCAAGTCGATCGTCCGAATCGAGTTGACCGATCGTCAGCCGGCAACCACGTGGAGCCGATATGCGCCGGAAGAGTACGGATTCTATTCGAACGTCAATCCTGAGGTCGCCCACCCGCGCTGGAGTCAGGCCCGGGAGCGTCGAATCGGCGACTGGGGGATGCGCGAGACCCTCCCCTTCAACGGATACGCCGACCAGGTCGCCAGTCTTTACCAGGGAATGGACCTGCGGAGGTACTTCTGATGACTGCAACCTTGGGCTCACCAGGCTTTCTGCGGCTTCTTCTGGTTGTCAATGCCGGAATTCCAATGCTCCTGTTGGGCTATGACACGGCCCGCGGCCAACTTGGTACCAACCCACCGGAGTACCTCATCCGGACAACCGGCATGCTGACCCTGATAATGCTGGTCATCACGCTCACCATCACACCGGCCATGCGCTGGACCAGTACGCCGGCTCTCATCCAGGTAAGACGGCTGGCCGGGCTGTTCACCTTTGCCTATGCTGGCCTGCACGCTGCGGCCTATTCGTGGTTCGACAAGAACCTTGATCCGGGGCTGATCCTGACCGACCTGGTTCGTCGGCCCTTCATTCTGCTTGGAATGACTGCCTTCGCAATCCTGGTCCCACTCGCGGCAACTTCAACGCACGGCATGGTCCGTCAGCTTGGGGGCCGGAACTGGAAGCGGCTTCATCGCCTGATCTATCTGGCGGCGATTGCCGGCACCATCCACTACTACCTATTGGTTCGGGCCGACAAGCGCCTCCCGCTGGCCTTCGGACTGGTCATCGCCGGTCTGCTGATCTGGCGAGTCAGGAGGACCAGCCGGAGCGGTCGCTCACAGAGCAGGCTGGTCGGCTCAGATTCTCTTCAGTAACGGGTGAGCCCCGGAGGCCGGGTTGCGGACCAGTCTCATCACCAGCAGCATTCCAACGAAGGGGATCAGACTCGCGGCGACGAGGATCGGCTCAAACGAGTAGCGATCCGCCACCCAGCCGATGATAAGTGTCGAAGCGATCGTTCCGATCCCGGCCCCGGTACCGCTCAGTCCGCTCACGGTCGCAACGGCGCGGTCAGCGTAGAGATCGGTCGCCAGCACGATCGCCATGGTTGAGTATGCGGCATAGGCGAAGGTCGAGATCGCAAAGAGCCCGGCAATCACCAGAAGCTCAGAGGTGTAGAGCGTCGGTATCAACATCGTCATCCCGATCCCACCAACGATGATCACCGCCTTGCGCGCTCTTTCAACCGACCAGCCCCGCCTGATCAACCGTCCAGATACCACCCCCCCGGCAAAGTTGCCCAGATCGGCGGCAACGAATGGAATCCAGAAGGCGATCAGCGTATTTTCAACCTTGAACCCCTTCGAGACGAGATAGATCATGAACCAGTCGGTAATGAAGAACCAGACCGGATCGGTGAATGACCGCGCAACGATCACTCCCCAGGTCTGCGGGAGTCTGAGCAGATCACTCCAGGCTGGTGGCTTCTCCCCACCTCCTGATTTGTGGGATGGTTGCGACTCCGCCTTGTCGCGGATGATCATCTCCCGCTCGGCTGCCGTAATTCGGGGATGGGTCTCTGGTGACCCGGCGATCCACCGCCAGCCGATGATCCAGACCAGACCGAGAAGACCGGGAATGACAAAGGCTGGCCGCCAGCCATAGTGCTGGTAGATCGGAATGATCAGGAAGGGTGCGATCGCGCCGCCAATCGAGGAGCCGCTGTCAAAGAGCGCCGTCGCCAGCCCCCGCTCCCGCCGCGGAAACCATTCCGAGACGACCTTGGTCGCAGCCGGCCAGTTGGCCGACTCGCCGGCTCCGAGCAGAAAACGGAAGAAGGCGAAGCTGTGCAACCCGCGTGAGAGTGAGGTCAGCATCGCAGCAGTCGAGTAGGCGATCACCGACCAGGTCAGCCCGCGGCGGGTCCCGATCCGATCCATCAACCGGCCAAATATCGTCTGCCCCAGCGAATAGGCGACCCGGAACGCGATCACCAGCATCGCGTAGTCGGTGTTCGACCACTGGTACTCCTCCTTGAGAAACGGAGCCAGCGTCGAGAGGGTCTGGCGATCGATGTAGTTGATGACGGTCGACGCAAAGAGCATCCCGCCAATCCACCAGCGGAGCGATCGAATGGGTTTCGGCATGATTTGGTTGGCTTCTCCTTTGGTCACCAGAGGTGGGTCAGCCCCTCCCCGGGGGTCGAGATCATGACCGCTCCTTCCGCCAGCGCGTTCCTTCCGCGGGGAGCATAGTAGCCCTGATTGACGAGACCGATCAGTTCAGACAGGTTTTCAGTCCGGCAGAGAACAAGAACGTTCCCGCCAAAGCCACCGCCCATCAGCCGCCGGCCAGCAATCAGCCCCGGCCGGCTTGAGATCGTGTCGACCAGTTGGTCAACCTCGGGAATCGACACTTCGTAGAGCTCGCGGAGGCTTTGATGTGACTCGTCGATCAGTACGCCAAGTCGACGCATCACCTCATCCGAGCTGAGGTCGGACGATCCACCCGAGCCTTCGGCGGCGGCTTCGGTCAGTCCGCGCAACAGTCGAACCGCCCCGGCGACGCGGCGAACCTCGCCAAGATGGTGGCGCGCCCGATCACGAATCCGAAGCGACCGATTGCTTCTCGTCGCAACCAGCTCCGGAAAGGCAGCTCTGCAATCTGCGAACGCAGCCGGGAACCGATCCGCAAAATCTGCCAGTGTACAAGACTCAGGCAGCGCTTCGATCCGCGCGTCAATCGTGCCCACATCCGAAAGGAGAGCCGGTATCAGCAGGCGCGAAACAGCGGCCCGCTCGTTATACTCGAGCATGACCTCACGCCCCTTGTCGGCGGGCTGCGAAAAGAACGTCACCCAGCGCCAGGGGTCTCCCGGAATTGGAAGCGCTTCACTCACCTGCACTGAATGGTCCATGACAAGGGCGTGATGGCGCCGGCCGAGGCAGATCGCGGTGTGGTCAAGCGCCCCACCCCGTGTCCCGAGGTACCACTCCGCCTGTGAAGAATCTCGGGCGAGATCGCCAAGCCCGTACTCGATCCCGTTGACCTCGCGTATTGCAGCCCCGGCCAGAACAACTATCGCCGATGATGATGACGAACCCCCGCCAGGTGGGATCGTCGAGTCGATCAGAAACTCAAATCCCTGTCTGACTGCCCCGCCAAGACTCCACTGTGCAAAAGCCACCGCGCCACGAACGTAGTTGCTCCAGTGCGGTCGCGGTGCGGGCCGATTGAAGACCCACGACGCCCACTCGCCGCCGCCCGACTCCTTCTCCAGCTCAAACTCGAATGGCTCGTAGGCTGCATGGCTCGAGACCCCCCTCACCCGCCCCCCGGCAAGCGGCCGAAAGAGCATGAGCATCTCATGCTCCTGGCTGCCAAATGGCAGCGAAGCTGTTGGCAGATACGAGACGTAGTCGACGTGCTCGCCAATAATATTTATCCGGGCCGGGGCGCGAAGGAGGCGCACCTCCCCCGGACCGTAGTGAGCAGTGAACTTGGCACGTGCCAACGCCAGCCGCGAGGCCCGGGAATCTGTCAGGTACATATCTTCGCGTCGATCACGGAGCGACACCGGTGCTCCCCGCTGCCGGCGCCACCCGCCGTGCCAACCTCGGTGCGGTCTCGAGTCGGTGTCGTCTCAGTATCGTCTCAGTATCGTCTCAGTATGGTTTGAACTCTGCCGGCAGCAGCACCAGCGTAGCGAAGGATGACACCGTCACGGCCAACTGTCCAGGCTTCATTGTCGAATGAGACAATCGAGTTCAGGGTAGTTGAAGTCCCGCTCAGATCACGATGCCAGCGCTCTCCACCATCTCTTGTCTGCAGAATGGCTCCACTCTGCCCCGCCACGCGGACATCCCGGGGAGAGGCGGCGTCAACACTGAGCAGTCGCAGACGAAGATTGCTGATCTGCACCTGCCACGTCCGGCCTCCGTCTCCGCTGCGCAGAATCAGTCCGTCATCCCCAACTACCCAGCCATTCATCGCATCAGCGAAGGAGACGCTATGAAGCCAGCGGCGCGTCCCACTCTCAACCCTCACCCAGGTCTCACCACCGTCGGTTGTCCGCATTATCAAGCCGGCCTCTCCGGCTATCCAGCCATTGAGGCGATCGACAAAATCGACCGCTTCGAGCGAGAAATCTCCCGGAGCTGGCTTCGCCTGCCACGTTCTGCCACCATCGGCTGTCTGTCTGATCAGGCCTTGATCCCCAACGAGCCAGCCGTATCGCTCACCGACAAACCTGATCGAGTGGAGGTCGAGGTCGGTATCGATCGGCCGTGGCTCCCACGTCAGACCACCGTCGATAGTTCGGAGAAGAACCCCTTTCTCGCCCACAATCCAACCCTGTCTGGAGCTGCTGAAGTCGACCGAGCGCAGTGTGTCGGTAATCACTGACTCCTGTCCGGTCCAGCTCTTACCACCATCAGTGGTCACCCTGATCGCTCCACCGGCGCCAACCGCCCACCCCTGCTCCCGATCGACAAAGGCCACCGCCTGCAGGCTCCGGCGGTCTCCCTTCGCCTGTCCGGACCAGGATTCACCTCCATCGGCCGTCGCCATAATCATTCCGGCCTCACCACACGCCCAGCCACGTCGGGCATCGATGAAATGGATCGAGTGGATCCCATAATCGAGCCGATCCTCCAGACGGGTCCAGTTCGCCCCCCCGTCGAGAGTCCGCCAAACACCACCCTCCATCGAGCCAATCCAGCCATTCAAACGATCAATGAAGCGGACCGAGGTCAGACGATTTATCGTTCCACTCCGTCGTTCTCTCCACGTTCGCCCATGGTCATCGGTCTGCCAGATGATGCCCTCCGCTCCAGTCACCACGAAAGAACCGTCGAGTACCGGCCAGACTGAAGTGAGATCAACCTCCCGCGGGGTCTGACTGACCCGCCAGTCCCGCCCACCATCATCGCTCACCAGCACCGTCCCACGATCACCCACCACCATCCCGCGCTGTCGGTCATCAAAGGCGACTGCCCGCAGGTGGTTCTTCGTCGGCGATCCAAGCGACTGCCAGGTCTCACCACCATTCTGTGTCCCCAGCAGCCTTCCATCGACGCCAGCCGCCCAGCCGTCACGGTGCCCACTGAACCAGACCCCGAAGAGGTGCTCCCGAACCCCACTCTTCTGCTCGTACCAGCGCTCTCCACCAT
>JBEGMZ010000541.1:0-3338 GCA_041182745.1 Acidobacteriota bacterium | reverse complement strand
TGGAAGTTTGTCAACTGGAAGACCGGTTATACCAGCCAATGTGCCAGGAGCTTCGGCCACGCCTTCAGAAAAGCCCGTGACAGTGTCCGAACCCGCCGACTCAGAAGTGAATAGTGACAGCCGGGGCGTGAATATCGACCTGCCAGGACAGGCAACGAACGGACAGAAGAGTTCAAACTGGCTCTGGTCACTCACGATCCGAAACCGCACCGGCTGGCGGACGGCCCGGCCTCGCACGTGGCAGATGTCGCGGAACTACATCGAGGCAAAAGGCGTCTATCGGATTGACGACACCTGGTCGCTGACGCTCGAAGGGCGGGCACACTATGACCCGGTCGGCCGGCTTGGATATCCAACGCGCCTCTGGCTCGACCCGCGGCAGGCATTGCTTGATGGTCGCGTCGGGCGGGTCGACCTGAAGCTCGGCCTGCAGCAGGTAGTCTGGGGAGAGGCCGATGGGTTGCGGGTGCTCGATGTGATCAACCCGCTCGATTACCGGGAGTTCATCCTTGAGGATTTCCTCGATTCGCGACGACCGCTCTGGATGGCGAGGGCCGATCTGCCAGTGGGTGATGGGTCGGTGCAGGTGATCTGGATCCCATATTTTGCTACGGCCCGGATTCCGACGGGCCGGGATGAATTTTCACCGGGGCTCGGCAGGAGCGGGGAATCGGCCTTCATGACCGGCGGTCCTCCGATCGCAACTGATTTCGAGGTTGCACCGACGGTGCGACCAGGGGATGGACTTAACAACTCACAGTGGGGGGTTCGGTATCGGCGCACCATCAGCAGTTGGGATCTGACGCTGAACTATTTCAAAGGTTGGGAGGACCTGCCAACGCCATACTTTGCCGGTGTTCGATCTGGTCCGGAGATCAGACCGGGGACGGCGGCCCGACTTCTGCCGTCACAAGTGCCGGCACCAGTACTCCTGCTGGCTCCGCGTCACGAAAGGAAAGAGGTGATTGGGGGGACTGCCACCAATAGCTTCGGTCCAGTGGTGGCACGGTTTGAGGGCGGGGTGAACCGCGGTCTCCCCCTTGCCGTCCGGAGTGAGCGTTCAGCCGATGGTTTTGTTAAGGGATCACGATTGTCAGGGGTCGCCGGGCTCGACTACTCTATTCGTCCCGGGCTCTGGATCAGTGGTCAGTACTTTGTTCAGATAGATCAAGTCGCGGATGACCCGACCGGGTCGTCAAGGAGGGCACTACTCTCACCGCGGCAGGGCCATCTCGTCTCACTCTATCTCCGAACCAGTTTCAGACGTGAGACTCTGCGGCCTGAACTGTTTGTTCTGAGAGGGTTGAGCGAGCGGCAGTACCTCGTCCGGCCACGATTGACCAAGACCCTGGGCGACCATTGGACCATCTCGGCAGGGGCCGATCTTCTGGGCGGTGCTTCCGGCAATCTCTTTGGGTATTTTCAACAGCGAGATCGAGTGGTGATCGAGTTGAAGTGGATGAAGTGACTGGGCGCTGGCTGAGGCCACGCGGGCAAGCAGAGCGGAGAGTGGCAGAGAGTGATTGAACTGACAATCTGAAGTGAACAGCATAAAGGGCGTTTTGACGCTTCAGCTGCCGGTGGTTGGGTTCATCCGGCTTCTCGCCGCATTGTTCGCAGGCTGGAGACTCCGGTCAGTGGCTGCTATTCCTGCAGGGGGGACAAATCTATGAGACAAATTCTGACCGCATTGATCTGCCTTCTTTCGCTTCCCGCTCTTGGAGGGACTGTCGAGTTCAGGGCCGGAGCTCATGCCGAACCGATCACACCGGAGCGGCTGCCTTCACCCGTCAATGGGAGCATGCGCGGAGCCTTCGCGGATTCGGTCAACGATCCGATGTATGCGCGAAGTCTGGCCCTGCACGATGGGCGGGGTGAGTTGATAATCTGCGTGGTCGACTCGTGTATGATTCCGCGAGAGGTCTGTGATGAGGTAAGGCGGATCGTTTCCGGTGAGATCGGGGTGGCACCAGCCCGCCTTATCATCTCAGCCACCCACACCCATTCCGCCGCGACGATGACACCGGTCTTTCAGAGCGATCCTGATCCGGAGTATTTGGCGACGCTGCCGACCCGTATCGCGAGGAGCATGATCAAGGCCCATCAAAATCTTGAGCCGGCGGAGATCGGCTGGGGCAAGGGGTCAGATCCATCCCATCTCTTCAACCGACGTTGGTTGATGAAGGAGGGTCAGACCTATGCCAACCCTTTCGGAGAAACGACCGATCGGGCGTTGATGAATCCAGGTTTCCGTAATCCCCGGGTCAGTCATCCGGTTGGCCCGATCGATTCCGAGATAACGGTCATTGCGGTGCGAGCCGTCACCGACCGGCGACCTCTCGCCATGCTTGCCAACTACAGCCTCCACTATGTCGGCGGGAATCCGGCGATATCGGCCGACTACTTTGGGGCCTTTGCCGGATATCTTGAGGGGCTGGTGAAGACGGCCGAGGTCTCCGTCGGCAGACCACCGTTTGTTGGCATCATGTCGAATGGAACCAGTGGTGACGTTAATAACGTCAACTACGCGGAGCCGGAGCCAGTTGGGCGACGCCCGGGTGAGCAACTGCAGACGGTTGCACGAAGCCTGGCAGTGGAGGTTCATCGGATCTATCAGAACCTGGTATTTCGCAAGCGGTTGGAACTGCGTAGCGTTGAAAAAGATATCACCCTGGGTGTGCGGAAGGCTACGCCGCAGGAGTTGGAGGCTGCGCGTAAGCTATTGGAGCGGACACCGCGTGACAAGGACGGAAAATACCGCGAATTGACGGCGATTTACGCCCGAGAAGCGCTGCTCCTCGACAAGTACCCGGATCGGGTTCCGGTCAGGCTCCAGGCTCATCGGATTGGCGATCTTGGGATTGCCACCATTCCCGGCGAGGTCTTTACCAGCATTGGGCTTGACCTGAAGAGAGAGTCTCCTTTCGCAGGCCATTTTACGATCTCACTGGCCAATGGTTACAATGGTTACCTCCCCACTCCGGAGCAGCATCGACTCGGAGGATATGAGACGTGGCGTGCGCGAAGCAGCTATCTTGAGGTCGAGGCATCGACGAGGATCACGGTCGAGCTGCGTCGTATGCTGAGAGCCATCAGGTGATGGTTGTGACGGTCTCGGAGCGGGAAAGAGGGCTGACCGGCCGACCCCGATGCTGAACTGATGCTGAAAAAGACCTGTATAGAGACGTAAAATCGGGGTAAAACTCTGTCAGAGGCGGTACGAAGCTGCGCGGCCCTTCCGGGCTTCATCCATCTTGGATCGATGGGTCTGCTGTGGAAAGGCAGGAGAAGCGCAAGAGAAGGTCAAGCGAAAGGTATGGGAAAGGTGGGAGAAAGGC
>JBEGMZ010000540.1:0-8643 GCA_041182745.1 Acidobacteriota bacterium | reverse complement strand
GATGATGAGAGTTGGGAGATCGGGGTCGAGACGTGATTCTAGTGTAATCTGCGACAAGCGGCCATCGTGGAGAAGCAACGCCTGCTCGACCACTTCGTTGAGTGAGGTTGGGAGAAGTCTTGCCCGTGGCAGTCTGGCAAAGGTCGAAAACTCCTCGACCATCCGTTGGAGAGTCGCCACCTCGGTTCCAATCATCCCGGTGCATTCCCTGACCATCTGCACCTGGCGTAGGGAGAGTCCGGACGAATCGGGATCGGAACTGCCAGCTTCGCCGAGCAGGTTACGGGCCAGTCTCTCTGCCGACAGCCGGATTGGAGTCAGTGGGTTTCTTATTTCGTGGGCCATCCGTCGGGCAACCTCGCTCCAGGCGGCGCGCCGCTGCGCCTCGAGCAGCTCCGACAGGTCCTCAATCACGATGACCAGACCCCGGCCATGCCCATCCGCAGCCGGAAGGGCTGTCACCGTCACTGCAGCGTCCAGTTTGACCTGGTTTGCAAGGGTAAAGTGGACCTCGCGCGTCACAGAACGGTAACGGGCGGCTAGCAGTATCAGACGGCGCAGCTCGTCACGCTGCTCTTCGGGGAGAAGTCTTTCCAGCGAGCGACCTGTCAGCGAATGATTGTCCGGTCTGGTCGAGGAGCCTTCAACCTCGATTTCAGCCTGATGCGGCGAATCCACCTCAATCTGGAGCAGCGTCAGGGCCGCGCCATTGATGGTGGTGATATCTCCCTTTTCGTCAAGCGATATCACCCCGGCCGAGAGACTCTGCAGTATCGCCTCGATGTACTGTCGACGCTCCACCAGACTGGCGTTACTGACTCGAAGGTCGCTGGCCGACTCTTCAAGCCGCCGCCGGTTCTCGGCGAGATCCTTTGTCATCTCATTGAACGAGCGGGCAAGAGCCGCCAGCTCATCATCACCGACGACATCCGTATGGTGATCAAACTCACCCCGCTTGATCCGTTCCGTCGCGATCGCCAGCTTCTGAACCGGATCGGCAATACTCCGTGAAATGTTGATCGCCATCCAGAAGGCGATGAAGAGAACCAGGAGCGTGATGAGCGCCAAGGTCTGGAGCATGGTGCTGCGATAGAGCTTGTGGCCTGCCTTCAGCTGTTCGTATCGCGCCTCCTCCGTTCTGATCGTGATGAGATTTGAAGAGAGGTCGGTCGGCAACTGCCTCAACACCAGCAGGTAGCGCACTGGGCGACCTTCCGGCAGGGGCTCTCCAGCGAGAAGGAAGATCTTCTTCTCTCCCCAGTCAGTGATCAGTTCAGTGAAAGGGCCACTGCCGGTCAACTTCCGGGATGCGTCATCGAGCAGACGCTGAGCGGTCGGCCCGGGAGGATCCTGCTCATTCAATCGACATTCGTGGAGTGTCCGACCCGATTCGTCAAGCACTCGCGCAACCAGAATCCGGTGGGTGCGCACTTCATCAAGCAGCGGGCCGTCAAGCAGGCCAGGAGGAGTGCGAGCGAGGAGACGGGCGATGGTTCTGGTCACCGCCAGATTACGATCGGTCTCACCGCTCAGGTAGTGGCGTTCCATCCAGATCGCGTTCTTCATTATCTCATCGCCCGGCAGCCCGAACCACTTGTCGATACTTCGGTTGATCAAGCCGGTGGTCGCAAAAAAGAGGAATGTCACCGGCAGGAGCGAGAGGGCGATGAAGAAGATCACCAGTCGTTTTTTGAAGCGGGCGCCCAACCGCTGCTCACGCCGCTCGCGCCTTAGCTTGATGATATTTCTGACCAGCACCATCAGAAGCACAATGAAGGCCAGAAAATTTATCGTCGAAAGGACGTAGAGACTCGACGTCTCGCTCACTGAGGTCGGACGGAGCCACTCGAGAGTGTTGAAAGCCGATTGGACAAAGAGCAGCGCAAACATGAGCACGGTCAGCAGCCCAAGAACGGCGATGCGCAGCACTCTGCGCCGCCGACGCTGACGACCGGCGTCGACGACGGGGATATTGTCAGAATTTTGACTTCCGGATTCCATGAGGTCAACAACTGCCGCCTGCAAACTGCCACCGACATCCAGCCGCTTGAAATGACGCCATGGCGACCGTAACCCTGACGGGTTCAGTTTCGGGAAACGGATAGCTCCGGCTCCCTCACAATCCGAAAACCGAGGTCAGCTCTGGTCAGGTCGCCAAAGTAGAAGCCGCGTACCGCGACTCTGGTGGCAAGATTGCCACGACCATATCCGCCGCCACGGATGACGCGGGCAGGCCCTTCGATACCCCGCAGCCTGACCGGCGACCCAATCCGGGGCCCGCGCGGATCAGTGCCTGCTCCGATTCGGTAGGCCTGTGCGTCGTACCAGTCAAGACACCATTCCCAGACACTCCCGACCGAGTCATAACGGTCGCCCACTACTCGTGCCGCCACCTCCCACTCGGTCTCTGTCGGCAGACGATAGCGGAACCCGGTCCGGGCCGAGAGCCAGGCACAGAAGGCGGTGGCGTCATCCCAGCTGACATAGACGACTGGGCGCTCCGCCTGCTCTGGCCGAAAATTGTCACCGATCCAGCCCCAGGTTACCCCCTGCGGAGCCGGTCGACCAGTCTCGTCAATGAAGAATTTATAGAGAAAGTTGGGGACTTCGCTCTTCGAGATCTCGAAGGTGGAGAGAATTACGGTGCCAGACGGACGCTGATCGGCAGCGCCCGCATCATTTCCACGGTGATACCTGCCTGCTGATACGGTCAGCATTGGCAGATTGAGCCGCGGCTGCAGGTCGACATTAATATCCAGTGTTTCACCTGCCCTGACCGTGACCTCCTGCCGCCAGTCCTCATATCCAGGCTTGAAGATCTCGATCCGGTGTATTCCCGGGGTGAGATCATCAACAAGAGTCGGCCCTTCCCCGGTACCCCGCGAGCGGCGATTCTGATCAACGAGTATGCCGACTCCGGACTGATTGGCGACAATGCGCAGACTTCCGGTTGCAGGGCGGCGTCCGAGCGGAACAGTGAAGCTGACGACTGGCTGGTCGACTGCGAGGCGTCCCTCCCAGTCATCATACCCGGCAGCGCTTACCCGAACCGTCACCTCTCGAGGCGGGAGATTGGTGAGAACGAGCCGACCGTCAGCGCCTGCACTCTGAGTGCGACCGTCATCCAGCTCGACCAGCGCCCCCGGAACTGTGGTCAGAATCAGCCGCGACCGGCGCCCACCAAACGCCGGCCTTTCGTTTGCCATCGGCGGTTCAGCCGGAGCTTTCAGCGCTGGCGGTCGCGAAGCCACCTTTTTGGGAGGGGCTTTCCGGACTGCTCCGGGTCTGCTCTTCACCGATTCCCGACTTTTATCTGCGGCGCCGATAATCCGACCGGACGGGCTCTGCGCGCAGAGAGTCGCCGCAGTCTGAGACGTAAGAACGACCAGCATCCACGCGGCTACTACCAGCCTGGCCGGCCCGATACTCCCCATTATCCGGGTTGATCTTTGCACAGTCCTCGTCATTGGCGAAGGTCAGCGCCCGGCGTCTCACGCACCTGGTGGGATGCTATTTGACATCCATCGCGCATCTGAACCCAGTCTTCTCATAGCCCCGTCCCTCCGGAACCACCCCGCGATAGGTCGTCGTCGCGTGATCACTCTTCGCATCAAAGGCTCCTCCGCGAATGACCCTCCCGGGGGCAAGGAGAACGTCCGGGTTATCGTATTTCAGCAGCCTGTCAGCCGTCCACTCCCACGCGTTACCGCTCAGATCGAGAAGGCCGGACGGGCTGGCACAACCGGGGAACGAACCAACCCTCGTCAGGCTACCCGCGCTCCCATCACCAGCGTTGGCGCAGCCGGTTCGCCATTCATTACCCCAGGGATAGAGACGCCCATCGCCTCCGCGTGCCGCAAACTCCCACTCCGACTCTCGCGGCAGCCGCTTGCCCTGCCACTCGGCATAGGCTGCCGCCTGCGCCCAGCTGACATTGACAACCGGAAATCGCGCTTCACCGTCCGGGTAGATGCCATCTCGCCAGTGGGTGGGCGGTGGTGCACCGGAGGCCCGGACATACCTCAGATACATCTCATTTGTCACCTCGGTCAGATCCAGGAAAAAGGGCGCCACTCTTACCTCCCGGGTCGGCTTCTCATACATCTCCCCGTCATCACGACCCATTCGTAGAAGACCACCTTCGATCAGAACCATTCCCTCAGGCACGACTCCCCCACCCGCGCCAGTCGGAGTACTAGCCGCGACGGCGCCGGTTGTCCCCGGCACAGCGAAGACTCTGCCCGTGGAAGGGCTCTCCGTCGTCTGGTTCGCCTTCGGCCGGCTCAGGAACCACCAGCTGATGACGAGACCTGAGATGATCACCGCCACGCTGATCCACCCAAATGAGCGCCACCCCGGTCTGATGTCAGATTCAGAGCGTCGTGGAGGCGTGGTGGCCTTCTCTGCACCCCGCCCCTTTGCGTCTCGCCGTGAAGAGGGACGGTCGGTTGCCCTCAGCTTTTGGTTGGAGCGCGGGTCCCGACGGCCTTTCTGAGTCTCAGCGGCTGGGAGGCCAACCGGTATCACTCGCAGTGGCTTCGATGGTGTCCCCACTCCGGCGCCCTGAATTCCTGCCACCCCTGCCACCCCTGCCACGCCTGCACCGTTCGGAGCCTCTGATCCGACCTTCTCAACCTGCGGATCATCCCGCAGCGATGCGGCCATTTCTGAATCCAACAGCTCCGATATCGGCCTTGAACTCGGAGAGACACTCCCCCCGCACGACTCGCAAAATCTCGAGTATGGCCTGAGCGGTATCCCACAGGCCGGACAGGGTATCCTCTCGACCTCCTCGACCTCATCTCCCTGCTCGACGACTCCCTCAGCCACTCCTTCCGCTGAGGCGGAGACTGGCCCGATCAATGCCTGATCACGATCAAGCCCACACTTTCGACAGTAGAGCCAGCCGCTCCTCCACGGGGTTCCGCAACCATAGCAACCCCCAACCACCGTCTCCTGGGAACGCTGGCTGAGCCGGTAACCACATTGCTGGCAGAAGTTCTCTCCAGTGACAAACCTGGCGCCACAACGCGTGCAGCAGGGCGCCTCAACCACCGGTTGATCCATTGTCTCAGCCAGCGTGTTGCCGCATCGACGGCAGAAGTTCAAATGCTCGGGGTAATGAAGATTACAAGTCGGACAGATCATACGGGGACGACTCCACTATATTTTTCAATTCATAATAAGATTTTCTTATCTACGGGCGCAAGTTTGATGGCCCAACTGCTGTTTTGAGTTGTCAGACGGGTCGACCGTCATCGGTTTTCCGGCCAGAATTTTCAGGTGTGGTGCTATCACCGCAGGCATCGCAATGACCCGGGAAGAGACACGACAGCGAGATCGCACGTGAAGGCACGAAGTTCGCTGGCAGGAAAATGCGATCGCCCGGGGATTTGATGATTATCTGGAAATATTTTGATTTTGTGCTTGCGCGAAGGAAAGGTTTTCGGTATATTTTCGGCGTTGATGAGATTGACCGAAAGTGGTACAAAAATGCCAGCCGGATCATACCGGGTTAACGGCAACAGGGTCTGCCTTAAGTTGTCCGGTTATACAATGGTCATCTACGGTATGGCTGATCGAAGTTTGAATCGTTGATAAACTGAATCGGCTACTGGCTGAACTATATGGCGAATATGACCCATATGACATATGGGTCACATCGGTCATATAGTTCATATAGGTCGCATAGTTCATATAGGTCATATAGGTCATATACGACCCATATGACCTACATGACCCACAAGTCATTTCAATAACGCTAAATAGATCAGGTAACTGAAAAGTCCTGATCGCCTAATTCTGACTTGTGATCAGGATTGCAGGATAATGGCTCCGAGAGAATAGCAATGGCACTGACAACAAAACAGATTGGACTGCACGACTTTCTGTCACGATTTCATCTTAAGCACGGCTACGCACCGACGATTGCCGAGATCCAGCAGCACTTCAAGCTCAACTCGCCGGCCACTGTCCACGAACAGCTGGCCGCTCTTGAGCGCGAAGGGCTGATCAAAAGACAGAAATATGTCCAGCGAGGCATCGAGCTGATCGAGTCATCGGTCGTCTCTGGTGAGTTTGAGATTCCACTGCTCGGCGTGGTCGCCGCCGGATTTCCCATCGAAGCGGTTCTGACCCGCGAAACGATCACTGTCGCTCCGGACCTCTTTGCCAGCCGCCGGTTTGCTCTTCGCGTTCGCGGCGACTCCATGCGCGACGAACAGATTGCCGACGGCGATCTGATCATCGTCGAACCGGTCGAGAGCGCCCGTAATGGTGAGACCGTCGTCGCCCTCGTCGATGACCTTGAAGCGACCGTCAAAAAGATCTACAACGAGCGAACCCACATCCGACTGCAGCCGGCCAACGATAACTATGAACCGATCATCGTTAAGCCGCCGCGCCGTGTTCGCGTTCAGGGTGTGGTCGTCGGTCTGATCCGTCGTTATAAGTAACCTTTGACCGCGATCTGATCTCATATCCCAGCTGGGTCCCCCGGCTGACAAACTTGCGGACAGCCTCAAACTGCCCGAATCGTTGAACAATTTCAGACCGATCCCGGAGTCTCCACTCTCTCATCGGCTTGCCGGTTCAAGATGTGTGCGCCCCGACTGTTTTACCGACGAAACAAGCGTCTATGCGATTACGGCAACCGGACCTGAGTTCTCGCTCCGATCTTTTTTAATACAACCCAATAACACCTCCTGAGACTCAGCCTGAGGCGTCCACCCGATCCGGCTACCCGCGTCGGATTGGGTGACCCACGCCTTTTCACTGCTGATCGATGGCCAGTGTGAGTCTGAGGTCGCAGACCCTCATCCCGGAAAGATCGATTTCGGCGGGCACAATCACGTCGCCCACGGTCACGGTTGAACCTATTCAGTTGGTTCGACTCTTTCAGTAGGTTAATCAACTTGTCTTGCTTAGACTGTTTCACAAATGCAACACTTTCGATCATAACGAACAGGAGATAGCGATGTCACAGAGAAGAAGAGAGCTGAGAGAGATACGGCAGAGAACAAGAACGGCCGAGTACCGGGCGCTTCGGTTGGGCAGACAGATCTCGAGACTGCGCGCGGAGTGGCGAGCCCAGAACAGCCCCCCTCCAGGCCTGAGGGGAGTGGTCGGGAGGAGAGGAGGAGAGAAGATTGGCGCAGATCAGGACGATTGCGGCCTTCTCCCTGGCGGATTTATGGGAGAGGCCGGGCTCAAATTATGGGCGCTCGATTGGGAGTTGATTGAGCGCCGTATTCGGGAGAGCTGAGGTCGGTGGCCGATTCGGGGCAAACGAACGAGGAGGCCCACCCTCTCTCACCACAATTTCACGAGGAAACTCTGCATTCACGAACAAAAAGTTTAAAAGGAGCAGGCTATGAGCAACATCAACCAGGTATTCAAGTACAACCGTCATCGCAAAAATGTGATTCTGGGAGGATCGGTAATCCTGATCTGCATCACTCTTCTGAGTTGTGTCTCCTCATTTATGATCTACCGCGAGGGTTTCGTCGATCTCCCGGGTACGTTGCAGGTGACATTATCATTGTTCGCCGTGGTCGTAGTCGAAGGAGCGTTCATCTGGCTGGTCTATGGATTTACACGGGCGTTTTCGTCGACACTTGAGCGGCTGATCTCATTTGGGGGGATGGTCTTTCTGGTCTTCGTCATGCTGGTCAACATCGTCACCCATTTCATGATGGTGAAGAGCCTTCCCTTGCATTCATTTCAGCAGGGATGGCTGAATTGGGGAGCGGTATCGGTCTTCATCGCAGTTCTGCTGATAGTGTTATCGATCACCCTCTCTGACCCGGTGATCAGGCTGATCAGGCTTGAGCTGCGGTATCAGGGACGACAGCAGGAGATCATCCTCGAAGCGAAGACAGATGGGCTGCAAAGCGAGAAGTTGCAGGCCGCGATGGCCGATCGTGCCGAGTGGGAGGCCGGGCAGCTGGCGGCACGAATCCTTGGCGGGTCGGTGCAATCACCAGGATTGATGGGCAATCAGGTGACTGGATTTTCCCGGGCTACCCTTCCCACTCACGGCAATTTCAATCTGCAGAACAACTTTCAGGGGCTGATGGAAGAAAGCGACCCAAAAGTTTGAAGCCGTCGGGCAGATCGAGCGGGAGGCGAGACCGAGAGCAACCCGCTCGGCAGTCCGGCCTGGCGGCAGCATTAACAGCAGGTTCAGCGGATCTGGCTCTGGTGGAGATTGACTCATTGCCTGCCAATGAGTCGGTCGCGAGATCAGCCGCGCGAGGGAGTAGCCAGAGCAGACCAGCGCTGACCCTTGTCAAAGCTCAGGTGACGGTTTCGCCTGCGTCGCCAAGAACAGTGAAGGGACCGTCGAGGGTAGGGCTGAAAAAGGAGAAGGTCAGGTCAGGTGGGGCCCTCGCCCCTCCGCCCACTCCCTGGGGCTGCGAGTGGCGACCGGATCGTGAAGGGTGGGGACTTTGGAGGAGCTGGTCCGAGAAGGAGCCGGTTGCGGGGTCAAGAATACGAAAGAGCCGGTATGCAGGCCATTTAAGCAGCGCGGCCTGGGAGGTGATGAGAGAGTATGATTACGAAACGTTCCTCTCGATTATCGGTCAGCAGTTTCGCCGACACGGCAAACGGTAATCCTTTCGCCGTCTTTGAGATCATTGC
>JBEGMZ010000539.1:0-4524 GCA_041182745.1 Acidobacteriota bacterium | reverse complement strand
GTCAACATTACCGAAGCTGACCGAGACCGAAGGCTGCAGCGGTGGGTTACCACCAAGGAAGACCGAGTCGCTGACTCCAAGCCGGGTCAGGAAGCGACCGGCACCACCGCGGAAGACCGTCTTGTCATTGAGCGCATAGGCAAACCCAACACGCGGCTGGAAGTTCTTCGCGAAGTGGATCGTCGAATACTCCTTCGGCTCCCCACGGAACATGAAGTTGTACTCACCCGACGAAGCGATCGGAATACGACCACCAGCCGACGCCGGCCAGCCATCTCCCGGAATGACCAGGCCATTGAATCTCGCCTGCAGAGTACCGGCAGTGATCAGACCTGTTCGCGGATCCTGGGTCAGCGCAAGGCTTGGATTGTAGTACTTCGAATCGAAGACCACCATATTGCGCCAGAGGCTGTAGTAGGGCTGGATGATGCTGTTACGCACCCCCGCCTCGAGGCGGAGCTTCGGCGTGACCTTCCAGGAGTCCTGGAGGAACCACTCGAACATATGGCCGCGATAGGGAGTGAATGAACGGGTTCCCAGCTCGGCATAGGTGTCGAAGAGACCAATTGCCGCGTTGCCGATCGCCACACCGGTGCCGTTGGGCGTCGTGTTGGTGAAGACGAAACGACCGTTCTGGTTGTTGGTACCGCCCGGAACGCCGGCGACGTTGATCTGGTCAAAGTCGTTCTGACCGGCACGCTCGAAGTAGCCTCCGAACTTGATCGTATGGCTGCCCCGGATGTTGGTCCAGTTCTGGTTGATCTGGTAGATCGGTCCGGTCGACTGAGCCGGATACGGACCACCATCGAGACCGTTGAAACCATCCCACTCCACCGTCGGGATCTTGTCGAGGATCTCCTTCTGCTGGAAGATGTATGGATAGTTGATGCCGTACTTGCTCCGACGATAGCGCTCGCCCTCAGTCTGCACCGTGATGAAGACCTGATCACGGCTTGCGCCGATGACCGTCTCGGCGATCAGATTCGGAGTGAGCGTCCAGACCCAGTTGATGGTCGCGGTCTGATTCGGGCGCTTGAGTGTCGCCGGCGCACGATCCGTGTTGCCACGGAACGCATCCGGGTTGGTGGCATCATAGAGCTGAATACGAAAACGCCACTGCTGCTTCTCGGTTGGATAGAAATCGACCGAGATCGTGCTCTTGAGCTGCTTGTCAGCACGGGGACGCGCCTGGAAATAGTTCTGACCGCCCGGCCCGAAGTAGCCCGGGATCGGATCCGGAAGGGCGCGCATCAGCGCCAGTCCGTTCGCGCTGAGTCGATTGGCCGGGATCTTGTTGACGATACCGCCATCGCTGAAGCAGCCCGACTGATCGCTCGCCGAGCAGCCACCGGTCTTGGTCGGATCCTTGATGAAACGGGTGATGTTGAGGGCCGGCACAAAGTTCGGTCCACCCGCCAGAATCTCGCTGAAGTCACCCTGACGCATCCTCACCGTTGGGACGCGGATGTTGACCGTCTCTTCGCGGTTGAAGCGAACCCACTCCTGACCAAACAGCCAGAAGAGCTTGTTTCGATCCTTATTGAAGCTGGTACCCGGAATGAGAACCGGTCCGCTGACGTTATAACCAAACTGATTGTAGCGGAACGGCGCCGGACGGCAGTGGTTAGCCTTCTCGAAACGGGCATCAGTGCAGGGCTGGTTGGCCGGCGTTGCGGCGTTTCGTCCCCACTCGTTCGAGTTGAAAGCCGAATTACGCAGATACTCGTAAGCCGATCCGTGGAACTGCTGGCCACCGCTGCGGGTGACGATACGAATCTGTCCGCCAGAGGAGCGGCCATACTCAGCGTTATAGTTGGCCGTCAGAACCTGGATCTCCTGCGTCGAGTCGAGGTCAGCCGTGCCGATGCTCGTACCGTTCGAACGGGTGCGGATACCGACCGCACCGTCAAACGTGATCAGGTTGTCCTGTGAGCGTGATCCATTGATGCTGAATCCGCCACTCGTAAGGCCGAAGCTGAATCCGCCGATGGCTCCACCGGTTACACCCGGCTTGAGCAGCGCGAGGAAGAGCGGGTTACGGCCATTGAGCTGGAGCGCCTCGATCTGCTTACCCTCGATCAGTCGGCCGACCGTCGAAGACTCACTCTGCACGGCCGTGGCCGAGGCCACTACCGAGACAGTGTCGGTGATCTGTCCAGCCTGCAGGGCGACCTCGACGCTTACAGGTAAGTTCGGATCGAGCTTGCGGCTGGTCTCCTTGTACTGCCGGAAACCGTTGGCCTCGATGACCACCGTATAGACGTCTGGCGGGAGGTTTGGAACGACGAAATAGCCTTCCGCGTTCGACACCGCACTTCGCTCGAAGACCTTGGTTTCGCTCTTAACGACGACCTTAGCGTTGGCGACCACGGCTCCGGCGGCGTCCTTGACGAAGCCGGAGAGCTGGGAGCTGTCCGACTGCGCGAGGCCTGGCACTGAGAATGCAAGCATGAAACATGCCAGCAGCCCGGTGCCGATCAGTCTCCTGATCGGGCCTGCGAGCGGACTAATATTTGTCCTGATCATAAAGTTTGACCTTCCTTCTAGTTAGTGGGGCGAGAGGTGTAACAGAACCTGTCGCTTGTAAATCTTTCCGAACCGAACCTTTTCAAAACAAATCTCTAAACCAAATCCTTCCGAACCTTCCCCGACCCTCTTCTCTTCCCGGCACTATCTTGAGCCCGGTGCTCACGAAAGTGAGCCAGGTTGAGCCGGCAGTGGGGTTGGTACGCAAAGATTTGGTGGAAATTTCAAGCGCTTCGTCTATTCTTCCCAGCACTGTGTCGACGTGTCCCCCGAGTTAGCGGTGAGCGGAGGATCTGTTTATCTTTGGTTTTGAGTGATCCTGACTTGCCCCTAATCCGGGCTGAACCCGGCCTGATACCGACATCCGGATATTGGTACCCGCGGATATTGGTACCCACGGATATTGGTACCCACGGATATTGGTACCCAAATCCTGATAGCGTAATGCCTATAGTCACCCTATTATCATCAACACAAGCCGTGATTATGCGAATTGTGCGCACGGGTGTCAAGCGGATTGTTAGGTCAGGAAAAGGTAAAGTATGATGGCACGCTGGCAATACAGATCAGATCGAGGGGAGTAACTTTTCAGCAATGACCGAGAGTTTGAGATCGCGGATGGAACGATTCATCCCGCTTGGTGCAGCCGAGCTGACCGGAGAAGTCCGGAGCGAAGCGCTGACCGTCTTCGGCGAGTTCAAGGCAGGCCTCAACCGGGGTGAGATCAGGGCAGCGTCACCCGGGGCGGACGGAGTCTGGCAGGTTCACCCGTGGGTTAAACAGGGCATCCTGCTCGGCTTCAGACTGGGCGGAATGATCGACTACTCGATCGACGGAAACTTCAGATATTTTGATAAGGAGACCTACCCGACAAGACAGTTGACGATTGATGACGGGGTACGGATAGTGCCGGGAGGAACGACGATCCGAGACGGAGCATTTCTTGGGCGTGGGGTGACGATAATGCCGCCGGCCTACGTCAATACCGGGACCTACGTTGGTGATGGAACGATGATCGACTCCCACGCGCTGATCGGCTCGTGTGCACAGATTGGCAAGCGGTGCCACATCAGTGCAGCGGCGCAGATTGGCGGCGTCCTGGAGCCGGTTGGGGCGCTGCCGGTGATCATCGAGGATGAGGTTCTGGTCGGGGGGAACTGCGGCGTCTATGAGGGAACGGTGGTGCGAGAGAGAGCCATCCTCGCCGCCGGGGTGACGCTGACCGGATCGATGCCGCTCTTTGACGCTGTCCGCGGAGAGATCCGGCGGCGCGAGGGAGACCATCCGCTGGAGGTGCCTGCGGGTGCCGTCGTCGTTCCCGGCTCGCGGGCTCTCCAAAGCGGACCAGCCGCCAGCATGGGGCTCTCGGTCTACGCGCCGATAATCATTAAGTACCGTGACTCAAAGACCGACGCATCGGTTCAACTGGAGGATTTCCTCCGCTGAAAGATGGTCTTGATTTGCCGATTCAGCGGGTGGCTGATTATAATCGCTGGTCTGGTGGGACGAGTCCGAATGCTATGACAATTTTTGAATTCACCCGACAACTGATGGAGATCGATTCGACGACGTGGCAGGAAGGTGCCGCGGGACGGTGGCTCCGTGATTTTCTGGTTGCGGCCGGATTCGAGGTCGAAACTCAGGAGGTCACCGCGGATCGAATCAATGTGCTGGCGCGACTTGGCGATCCGCTTGTCACCTACTCCTCGCACCTGGACACGGTTCCGCCCTACATCCCATTCAGTGAAGACCCGGACAAGATTCACGGGCGCGGAGCCTGTGACGCCAAGGGATGCATCGCCGCCCAGGTCTATGCCGCCCTCAGGTTGAAAGAGGAGGGCTGCCGCGGGATTGGCCTGCTCTATGTCGTCGGCGAAGAGGATGGAAGCGATGGGGCGCGACGGGCCAACACGATACCGAATCGCAGCCGCTACCTCATCAATGGTGAGCCGACGGAGAGCCATCAGGCGATCGCAACCAAGGGCGCACTGCGGGTGG
>JBEGMZ010000538.1:0-3258 GCA_041182745.1 Acidobacteriota bacterium | reverse complement strand
GGACGCAGCCGCCCCTCCTGGCAGATCACCGTCCCTTCGACCAAGAGAAGTTGGGCTGCCATCAGGATCCCGAAGAGTCCGGCCCGGCTGATCGAAGGTCTCTTCTCCCCCGTCTTTATTTCTCGGTTCAATCGCTTCTCCCCTCCGACCACCGAAAATCCGGTCGGGCTATTCGTAGCGCAGCGCCTCCACCGGAGTCAGCCGCGAGGCCGCCCGTGACGGATAGACCGTTGCGAGCAGGCAGATCGCCATGGTCAGCAGGACGATCCAGGCGCTGTCCTGCCATCGCGGATCGAGCGTGATGCCGGAGACGGCATAGATCTCCGCCGGCAATGAGATGAGATTGAAAACGTTGGCAATCTTGCAGACCAGAAGCCCGAGCCCAAGTCCGATCCCGGTTCCAACCACTCCAATGATCGCTCCCTGACAGAGAAATATTCGCCGGATCGAGACCGGGGTCGCTCCCTGCGCCCGGAGGATGGCGATATCGCGATTCTTCTCCATCACCATCATCGTCAGGGCAGTGATGATGTTGAGCGCAGCAATTGCGATCAACAGGGCAAAGAAGATTACGATCACCCGATGCTGCAATTGGAGCGCGGCAAAGAGCGGTCGGTTCAGCTCCTGCCAGGTCGTTGTCACGTAGCCCTTCCCAGCCACCTCCCGTACCCTCGTCGCCGTCGCCTCGACCGCGTCGAGATCCGTCACCTTCATCTGAATGACGTTCGCCCCGGTGCCGCCGACCATTTCGCGAGCCGTTTCCAGCGCGACATAGCCCCATTTCGCGTCATACTCGTACAGCCCTGACGCGAAGGTGCCGATCAACCGCAGCTCGGTGTACCGGGGGCGGCTCTGCATTCCAAGTGGGGTCAGGCGGCTCTGGGCCGTGACCACGGTCACCTCATCGCCAACTGCCAGCCCAAGGATACGTACCAGCTCACGCCCCAGGATCAGACCGGCTCTGGCCCCACCCTCCGCCCCGCTACCAGCCGGAGCGAGGTCCCGTGGATTGCCGCTCGTCACCGTCGCGAAGATCTCGTTCGCTTCCGGCGGCGCGTCAAGATCAACTCCCTTGATTATCGCCTGCTCCTGACTCGCCCCTGATCCCAGCAGAACCGGCGCATAGATGGTTGCGGCGGCCGCCCGCACCCCTTCCACTTCCTGCAACCTTCTGGTCAGTGCCTGGTAGTCTTCAATCTCACCGTTGTCGTCAAGGAGCAGGTTGAGGTGCGCTGTCCCCTGGAGAATCTTCTCCTGCAGGTCGCGGCGAAACCCCGTCACCATTGCCTGGGCAATGATCAACGCTGCCACCCCGACGGCTAATCCGGTAATCGCGATCCCGGTGATCACCGAGACTGCGGTCTGGCGTCGCCGCGCCCGCAGGTATCGCAGGGCGATGAAGAACTCAAATCTCACACTTCACTCCGGCCTTCAACTTTTTGTCTCCGGGCGCATGTGTGGAAAGAGGATGACGTCCCGAATCGAGTGCTGGTTGGTCAAAACCATCACCAGCCGGTCGATCCCAATCCCCTCTCCCGCCGTTGGCGGCATGCCGTGCGAGAGCGCGCGGATGTAGTCGTCATCCATCATCATTGCCTCTTCATCTCCCCGCTCCCGCTGGCTGACCTGCTCCTCGAATCGCTGCTTCTGTTCAATCGGATCGTTCAACTCGGAGAAAGCGTTCGCAACCTCCATGTTGGCAATGTAGAGCTCGAACCGGTCGACGAAACGTGGGTCGTCCGCCTTCTGCTTTGAGAGCGGTGACAGATCAGTCGGAAATTCGGTGATGAAGGTCGGATGGATCAGGTGCGGCTCGGCCACCTTCTCGAAGACCAGGCCAAGCAGCTGTCCGGTGCTCAGGCGCGGGTCATATGTCAGATCGATCGCTGCCGCTGCATCCTCGAGCGCACTCCGCTCCATCAGGCTCTCCGGCGTTGGACGCGTCAACTCATCCGGCCAGTATTCGATCACCGCCTCCCGCATCGTCAACTTTCGCCAGTGATCAAAATCGATCACGTGATCCTGATAGAGCACTTTTCGCGTCCCACAGGTTTTATCAACCAGTCCGGTTATCAGCTCACGGGTCAGCTCGATCAGGTCATTGTAGTCCGAGTAAGCCTGATACCACTCGAGCATGGTAAATTCCGGGTTGTGCTTGTATGAGATCCCTTCGTTACGAAAGTTTCGGTTGATCTCATAGACCTTCTCGAATCCGCCGACGACCAGACGCTTGAGGTAGAGTTCAGGTGCGATCCGGGCATAGAGGGTGATATCGAGCGCGTGGTGGTGGGTGCTGAATGGCCGTGCCGCCGCACCGCTCGCCACCGGTGAGAGCATCGGAGTCTCGACCTCAACATAGCCCCGCGAGTCGAAGTAGTGGCGGATCTCGCGGATGATCATCGCCCGGCGCTCAAAGACCTCGCGCGTCGTCAGCTGTCCGGCCTGTCGCTCCGCCAGCGCTCCCCCCGCGATCAGGTCAACATAGCGCCGGCGATAGCGGATCTCCTTGTCCTGCACGCCGTGGTACTTGTCCGGCATCGGCAGCAGCGCCTTCGCCAGAAATGTCAGCTCCGTCACGTGCAGCGACAGCTCACCTGTCCGGGTGACGAAGAGGTAGCCCGCCACACCAATCCAGTCGCCGAGGTCCAGTCGCTGGTAGAGCGCCCAACCATCATCCCCAAGATCATTCTTTCGCAGGTAGACCTGCAGCGCATCGAGCCCGTCCGAGACATGGACGAAGCCCGCCTTACCCATCGTTCGGATTGTCCGAATCCGACCGGCGAGCCGGATCGAGCCTCCCTCAACGTTACGCAGAAGTTCGTTCACCGATTCCAGCTCCGCCTCGTCTTTGCGGCCGGCGTGAGCGGAAAACCGACGGACGATCCCGGTTATCGTGTGGCTCTGGTCGTAGCGATGCGGATAGGCGGGATGACCAAACCTGATGATCTCATCAAGATGTTGCCGCCGCTGCTGAATCTGGTCGTTCTCCTGGTCGATCAATCACTTCCTCCCCGGGGTCTTTCAGTTATTGAAGAATCTGGATTATAGGAACCCTCTCAAATGGGTGTCAATCAGAGGTGGTGTTGCCGTTCACTCCAACTCCACTGTCCGGCCTGGCTTCGGGCGAGCCTGATCGCCCCCTGGCCGTGATTGCCAGTCGATTTTTTCTGAAACATTGGTCGGTCGATCCTCGTACATTCGATCGCAGCAGAATCGTCCGGGATCATCAACCGACCAGCCACGGAGCCGGTCGAACAA
>JBEGMZ010000537.1:0-3969 GCA_041182745.1 Acidobacteriota bacterium | reverse complement strand
GCCGGGGGCTCGGAGGTTGGTGGGGTGATCGCGTCGCGGGTGGTCAGGGCGCTGAAGCGGAGCGACTACCTTGAGGCGGAACGGAGGCTCTCCGATCTGGGCTACTGGATGGGAAAGGTTGATGGGAGATGGGACGAAGCGTCACGTCACGGCCTGATCGCTTTTCAGAAGGTTGAGGGGCTGCGGCGAACCGGAAGTCTGACTCTCGCCGATTTTGACCGGTTGCAGGTGGCAGAGAGGCCGCGGGCATTACTGGCCGGAACTGCCCATATTGAGGTTGACCTCGTGCGGCAGGTTCTTTTCGTCGTTGCGGCTGACGGGAAGGTAGGCCGGATTATTCCGATCTCAAGTGGAAGCGGGAAGCGGTTTGTCTCACAGGGTTGGGCGCGTGATGCGATCACCCATCCTGGCTGGTATACGGTCGACCGGAAGGCGCGGGGTTGGAACCGGAGTCCGCTCGGACTACTATACTATCCGATCTATTTTATGTGGGGGACAGCGATCCACGGTGCGCCTGCGGTTCCGACGCGTCCGGACAGCCATGGTTGTGTTCGCATTCCGGTGGCAGTGGCGCGTTCTCTTTACGAGTCGACGCCGATAGGAATGCCGGTGGTTGTTCACCGGGGAGGTCTCCCCCCCAGACCTCCGGCCGTGCTGATGCCGGTCGTTGAATCGATGACAGAAATTGAGCGGAGATAGAGTTCCTGTTCGGGCGTGGAGGTTGCCGTTACAGGTCGGGACCGTCTGCGGACCGGATATTTTGACTGCCCAAAGGTCAATTTGCACTAAATGACCAAAGTCAGGGGTGTTGAAGTCGTTTGGTAACGGCACGGAAGGATACAAGATGACCGGAATGTGCGATTATGGGCGACGAGTTCTGGTGACAGTCCTGATCACGGGGATCTGTTCCGGGGTTCTGGATTGGAGAGCAGTTGCGGACGCCCACGGGGCGAGGGATGGAGGAAGGATGGGAACATCACTGCAGATCGTTGAGTACAAGGGCTGGAAACAGGCTCTTCGGTTGTCGAATGGAGAGGTTGAGCTGGTTGTGCCGCTTGAGATTGGGCCCCGGGTGATGCACTACGGTTTTACAGGAGGCCCCAATGTCTTCAAGGAGTATGAAGAGCAGCTTGGCCGAAGCGGGGAGAAGGAGTGGAAGATCAGGGGTGGGCATCGCCTCTGGCATGCCCCGGAGGAAGATGTCAGAACCTACCAGGCTGACAACGGGCCGATCACGTACGAAAAACTTGGTGAGACTGGCGTCAGACTGACTCAGCAGGTTGAGATGATGACCGGGGTGAAGAAGGAGTTGGATATCTATCTCGACGCTGGTGGCACCGGGGTGAGAGTAGTCCACCGGCTGCTCAATCTGAATCTGTGGGAGGTTGAACTGGCGGCCTGGTGCCTCTCGGTGATGGCGCCGGGCGGAGTGGGAATAGTCCCGTTGCCCGACAAGATATCCCATCCTGGTTCCGTCTTGCCGGGGGAGGTTCGTGACCTGCGTGGCTTCGTTCCGAACCAGAATCTGATTCTGTGGCCATTTACCGATCTTTCGGATGCACGTTATCGCTGGGGAGCACGCTACATCACCCTTCGTCAGGATCGTGAGGTGTCGAGGCCGACCAAGATCGGATTGGCCCACCAGATGGGATGGGTTGGATATCTGAATCAGGGTCTGCTCTTCGTCAAGGAGATTGGCTTCGAGAGAGGCCGAACCTATCCCGACGGTGGAAGCAACTTCGAGACCTTCACCAATGCGGAGATGCTCGAGATTGAATCACTCGGCCCCTTGGGGCGGATCGTGCCGGGGGGAGCAGTTGAACATACGGAGCGGTGGTGGCTTCTGAAAGGTCTCCCGGGTGAGACGACCGACGCGGTGCTCGACCGGGAGGTTAAGCCGAGGGTTGAGGCGCTGCTCAAAAAACAGCCGACAGATGGAGCGAAGTAGTTCAAAATGAGCGACAGACTGACGATTGCCGGACGTGAGTTCACCTCCCGGCTGATAGTTGGAACAGGAAAGTACCGAACCAATGACCATATGGTCGAGGCGTTTGAGCGAAGTGGCGCGGAGATGATTACGGTCGCCGTGAGGCGGGTCAACATCGTCGATCGCACTCAGCCATCACTGCTCGACTTTATCGACCTGAAGAGGTTTGCGATCCTGCCAAACACTGCCGGGTGTTACACGGCAGAGGATGCGATCAGGACTGCCCGGCTGGCACGCGAGGTTGGCCTCTCAGACTGGGTGAAGGTTGAGGTGATTGGTGACCCGGTCACGCTTTTTCCCGATAATGAGGCGACGCTTGAGGCGACCCGGATTCTGGTGAAAGAGGGGTTCACGGTTCTGCCCTATTTTGGTGACGATCTGATCATGGCCCGCAAACTGATTGACGCCGGAGCTGCGGCGGTGATGCCGCTGGCGGCACCAATTGGATCAGGGCTGGGAATTCAGAATCCAAACAACATCCGAATCATGCGCGAACAGATCAATCAGGTGCCAATAATCGTCGATGCCGGCGTCGGCACACCATCGGATGCCTGCTTTGCGATGGAGCTCGGGGTTGATGGACTGCTCATGAACACGGCGATCGCCGAAGCTGGAGATCCTGGAGCGATGGCTGAAGCGATGAACCTCGCAGTGAGATCAGGGCGCCTGGCCTGGAAGGCGGGACGAATGCCGACACGGCTCTACGCCAGCGCAAGCAGCCCGGTGACGGGACTGGTCAGGTAGCGGCTCGATGGAGCGACCCTGAGACGCCAACGCCCTCCGGCAGTCCGCTTCCGGGAGGCGTTGGTCGCCGTTTTCAGGGGCTTATTTTTCGATCTCGACCAGCTCTCCCAGCCTCATTGGCACCGGGCGGATTGCCAGGTTGTTGGCGAACTGAAGGGAGAGAAGGTAGGGGGTTGATCCCTTAAAGCTTCCAATCCCGATCAGGTACTCGCCTGGGGAGAGATCGTTGGTCATCGATTCAGTCGTCCCCTCGAGGCTGGTCGAAGAGGCGTAGACCTCGAACCGGCCCTGGTTGTTGCGTCGAAGTACGAACAGATCGAGGTCCGATCCCTGATTGAAGCTGAGTGAGATTGTCCCGCGGACAAGCTGCTCAAGTTTCAGGCTGAAGAGATCAGCCAGTATGATTTTGGTCGTACTGTCAAAGGCGACGCTAAGGGAGCCGCTATCGCCAGGGGCGATTCGACCCTCGACCCTGACTGGGAAGAAGACTCTTGTCGCAAGGTCAGGTGAGTCGTTTGGCTCTCCCTCATCCAGCCGAAAGTCACTCCCCTCGGTGACGTTAAAAGCGAGTGGGGTGCTCTCATCGCTCATCTGGCCGGTTTCGGTATCAAAGTTGAGGACGGTGATGGCCGCCGGACCCTTCCTGAGACCGGATGGGACTATTGTTTCGATCCGGTTCCCCCCGCTGGCATTGATTGGCACTGAAAAATTGATGAACTCCCGGTTCTGGGTAAAGATGACAAGGGTGACGATCGGATCGTTTGCGTTGAGCGTAGACGGGCCCGAGAAGAAGCTGAATCCGAAGTCACGCCCGCTGGCAACGATGCGATCGCCGTCCTTGCCGCTGGGGATTCCACTGCTGATGTTAGAGACGGTGGCAAGGACCGGGGTTGACGGATCCGGCGGATCAGAGGTCACAAGAAACCCGATCGCGTTCGACTCCCCGCTGATGGCTCCGCTGGAGGCGGTGCGCCGGACGGTGATCGACAGGTTACCGCGGCTGATACCAAGCGCTGGAACAGCAACGGTGAGACTGTTCTCATTTCCCTCCAGAACCTGACTTTCAACCGAGATTCCGGACTGACCGGCTGGGGTGAAAGAGACCAGATTTTCCGACGGGATTGGACTGAAGCCGGACCCGACAATTCGGATGCGGTCACGCGGTTTGCCCTCGCCCGGGAGGGTCAGCGAGAGCCTGGGCGGCGTGATGGTCTGCTCCGATATGGTCAGGGTAAGAG
>JBEGMZ010000536.1:0-3152 GCA_041182745.1 Acidobacteriota bacterium | reverse complement strand
AATACAATCTGCTGTCGCTAAGACTGAATCCACTGCCAGTGATGACTCCGTTGAATGGTTGTCCCTCGCGCGGCGTAGCAGGACTCCAGACATAGCCCCCGATCGCTGGCGGAGGAGGGGGGACCATAACGTTGAAGGGACGAGATCTGCCGGATACTCCGGCAGTGGTCTCGACGTAAAGGCTCCAGGTTCCACTCGCCAGTGCGACGTTCTCGGCGCTGATGATCGAGGGGGCAAGAACTCGAACCGATGACCCAGGGTGCTCCTGACAGGTGGCCGTCCCGACCGGGCAGAAGTAGAGTCTTGTCGACCCAAACTCGAACTCCTTCCCGTTGATGGTCATTCCGAACGGGTCGCGATCCATCGGTGTGGTGGGCGATATAGTATAGCTGCTTATCTGTGGTGCTTTTTCGCTCAACCTGATCAGCGCCTGGTCAACCTGGATCCGTGGCTTGATGACTCCATTCCGCGCGTCAGTGATTTTGACACCGGTATCGACAAACGCCTGCAGCGCTGCCTGTATCCCGGCTGACGGAACTCTTTGCTTGAGCAAGGCCCAGGAACCTGCAACGTGTGGCGTCGCGATCGAGGTCCCCGTCCAGGTTTCAAGCCCGCCCCCTGGCACCGATGATGTGACCGCGTTCCCCGGAGCGAGCAGGTGTATAAACGGGGCACTGTTTGACATCGCCAGGACTGTCTCCTGTCCGGCACCGTTGATCCCGGTCGCTCCGACGCTGATGCTGGCAGTCATGCAGGCCGGCATACCGGTCGCGTCGGTGTAACCGCCATTCCCGGTTGGTGCAATGGTCGGAATACCGACCGCAGCCAGTTGTCGGATCGAATCACTCAGAATCGAGGCATCGCTGTCACAGGCGGCGGTATACTTTCTCCCGGAGATACTGAAATTGACTGCCGCGATCCGGAAGTCGCGCCGGATGTCGTAGACTCGCTCAAGTGCCCGGACCTGATCAGAGAGAAAGGAGAGCGCGCAGGGCTGTGAGTCACTGCAGTACTCACGGTTTTCAAAGCGCGAGTAGACATTGAGTGAGATCAGGGTGGCGTCCTTGGCCACCCCTGAGATGTCGGGGCCATCACCGGCGATGACTCCCGCGACAAGAGTGCCGTGCTTGCATTCGTTGCCGGGAATATCACAATTAAGTCCGGAATTGACGGCAGTGGTTGAACTGACGCTTCCGGGGCAGACCGAGCTGGCTCCGAAAAGACGGTAGTTGGTCGAGAAGCAGCCCTCACTGACCACCTTGCCCTTGAGGATCGGGTGGTTTTTGTCGATGCCGGTATCAACAACCGCCACGGTCTGGCCCACGCCGGTATAACCGCTCTCCCAGGCCTTGCTAGCCCCAATCAGGGGGACGCTATTCGACAAAGCCGGTCCGAGGATCACGTCCTCTTCAATATCGAGGATCTGACTTGACCGACGCAGCGATTCGATCCCCTCCGGGCTGAGTGACAGCCCAAGGTAGGGAAGATACTTGAACTCCTTGACCGAAGCCGGGTCGTGCCCGGTCAGGTCTGCGAGGAGAGCGCGTCGTGCCCTCTCGATCAATGTCCGCTGCGCCTCAACCTGAACCGACCGGCGGAGCAGCCCTTCCGGCTCGAAGACCGCGCGCAGCCGGATGATCACCGGCAGCTGGCCCCGTTCACGTGCCCTCAGTCCGAGCTCATCAAAGTGGCGATCGGCAAGTGAGCTCTTCCTCAACCGTGCCGACTCTTCCTGCTTAGCCCGCAGCAGAAACTCGATCTCCGCTCCCGTCGATGAGGGCGGGTCTCCACCCGGATTCTGAGCCTGCCCGCTGATGACCGATCCTAGCAGGAGCACGGCGAGGAGCCAGCGCTGCCACACTCCGCTGATTCTTCCGGCCGTCTGGCCAGCTGCTTTTAATCTGAAATCTGAATATCTGATCAGGACGATCAGTCTGCCGAAATGGTTATCCGAGTGTCTGACAAACATAGTGTGCCTGGGATGCCTCTCCAGCCCCACTAACCAAGATTTGCGGGTTCCGTTAAAACAGCCACAACCAATTTTCAGACCGATGTTCATTGCCGGTCCTGGCTGTCACCCGCAATAGATCAGCAGAGGCGGTGAAAAGAAGGTTAAATCAACGGGGTCTTTTTTAGAGTGTGCATACCAGTCAAGCCACCAGCGGTACGGGTTAGACCAAGGTACGTCCCGAACCTCCTGCCGGCAAATCGGACAAATCACGGGGATATGTTGCTACGGGGATCAGGTCTGGAGTCTTCACGGGGGAACACTCAACCGCTTCTCCTGATGGTGGGGACCGATTCAATCGACTTCGGCCAGCTCAGCAAAGGCCAATCCGATCAAGACCAAACCACAGGCAGCAGCCCGAGTGGAAGATTCCACCCGGTTATAATTCTTTACTACGCCCGTAGTTGTCAACCATTTTCTGATCAACCTGACTTATTTTTATTTTTGAACACTTTAATTCTGACTCCGGGGCAGCTTCTCAGTATTTCGCCAATTGACACCCGCCTGCTTTCAACATATCTTTCCGTTGCGTTTTTAAATGAGTACTGATCTGTTCCGCGGTGACCTGGGTCGGCCGGTGTGACTAGATCGGCTCTTTGGCCGAAATATGGAGATTCCGGGTTGTGCCCCGCCACCACTCTGATCTCCGCGACACTGCATCGACTGCAAGGAGACGAGGGACAATGAGCCTGACGACAGTACGGAAGAACACAGTGGTTACACTCCGGATCAGACTTCTTGACACCGCCGGGGAGCTGATTGATGAGGACAATGAGGTCGTCTACCTCCACGGAGGGGCGGAAGATATCTTCCCGCGCGTTGAGGCGGCGCTTGATGGATGTCCGGTTGGACATCGGATCGATATCACCCTTGAGCCAGATGAGGCATTTGGAGAGTATGACGAGGAGCTGGTCAAGATTGAGGATCTCGCTGCGATCGGACTCCCTGACCTCGAAGTCGGCAAGATGATCCTGATGGAAGATCCGGATGACGAGGAGGGGGGGCTGCTTCCTCTCATCGTACGTGAGATTGATGGTGACAAGGTTGTTCTGGACGCCAATCACCCTCTCGTCGGTTTGACGATTCGATTCCAGGGTGAGATCGTCGCCATCCGTGAAGCTACCGCCGAGGAGATCGAGCACGG
>JBEGMZ010000535.1:0-4008 GCA_041182745.1 Acidobacteriota bacterium | reverse complement strand
CAGGGCGAGGTAAGAGACGCGACCCATGCCGGATCAGGATCTGCTCTCAATTCAGTCTGCCCGCGATCTTGTTGACGCAGCCCACGGTGCCCACGCGACGCTCGCCGGCTTTGGTCAGGAGAAGGTCGACGAGATCTGCGAGGTTATGGCGCTGGCGGCCCAGCAGCAGTCGCGACGCCTTGCCCAGCTCGCTCACGAGGAGACTGGATACGGCAACACGGATGACAAGAACGTCAAGAATCTCTTCGCGGCAGTCGACGTTCACCGTTACTTTCGTGGGTTGCGGACGGTCGGCATCGTGCGCGAGACGCCAGGTGTGGTTGAGATCGCCTCACCGCGGGGCGTGGTTGCAGCTATCATCCCCTCGACCAACCCGACGTCGACGGCAATCTTCAAGATCCTGATCGCGATCAAATCCCGCAACAGCATCGTTCTGAGCCCTCATCCGGGTGCGACCCGTTGTGTCGTTGAGACCGCCCGGATTATGCGGGAGGCGGCGGTGGCCGCCGGTCTTCCCGCCGAAGCGATCGGCTGCCTTGAGGTGATCTCGGCCGAGGGAACGGAAGCGCTGATGAAGCATCGCCGGACGGCGGTCATTCTTGCCACCGGCGGGCTTGGCCTCGTCCGCGCCGCCTACTCCTCGGGCAAGCCGGCCTTTGGTGTCGGTCCGGGTAATGTGCCGGCGCTGATCGAAAGGTCGGCCGATATCCCAAAAGCAGTGCGCGACATCCTTGCCGGAAAGACGTTCGATTTCGGGACCATCTGCGCGTCGGAGCAGGCGGTAATTGTCGAACGCGCGATCGCGGCCGAGTCGCGTGAACAGTTCATTCACCAGGGAGCCTTCTTTGTCAACGATGCCCAGGCGGAGGCGCTCAGCCGGATCGTTGTCACGCCCAACCGCCAGCTCAGTCCCCGCGTTGTCGGGCAGTCGGCTGAGACTCTTGCCCGCTGGGCAGGGATAAATGTTCCTGCCGGCACCCGCTGTCTGATCGCCGAGTTACGCGGCGTCGGCCGTGACTATCCGCTCTCGATGGAGAAACTCTCCCCGATCCTTGCCTGGTACGTTGTCGAGGATATCGACGACGGCAGCCGGCTTGCCGACCAGATACTGCACTACGGCGGCATGGGCCACACGGCGTCGATCCACACTCGCAATCGAGAGCTCGCCATCCGTTATGGCCAGCTGATGCCGGCAGCCCGGGTCGTCGTCAATACGCCATCGACCCACGGCGCCATCGGCTTCTCGACCGATCTCGCCCCTTCGATGACTCTCGGCTGCGGTTCGTGGGGAGGAAATGTCACCTCCGACAACATCTCACCTCTTCATCTGATGGACATCAAGCGTGTAGCCTTTGAGACACGGCCCGTGACAGCCGGGGTCGCCCCACAGTCACCGGTCGTCGCCTTCACCCCTGCTCCAACCGCCACGGTTGGGCGTGAGGCGCTGTTGTTGCTGGTCGATCGTTTTCTGGCCACGCGGCAGGTAGCGGCAGTCGCTCCACCTCCAATTCCGCAGGCTCCGACACCACCCCCGATGGTTGCCGAACCGAAGCCGGAGATTCCACCGGCAGTCGACCCGGCAGTCGACCCTGCCGTCGACCCTGCAGTCGACTTTGTCAGTGAGGAGGATGTCCGGGTTGCGCTGCGCCTCGGCACGAAGATCCATATCGACCGTCGGACGATCGTCACGCCCGCGGCTCGCGACTATGGCACCACCCATCAGATCTTCATCGAGGTCTGATCTCGCCATCTGGAGAAGTCATGCCCTATCATTCAATTGATGAAATACTGGCCGCAAATGAGGCGGCACTCGAGAAATTCGCGGCGGCTGTTATCGGTCTGACCGAGTCCCAGGAGAACTTTAGACCTTCGGATGGAGTCTGGTCGATCGCTGAGATTGTTGAGCACGTCGCCCTGGTCAACAACAACTTTCTGCGGATCATCGGGCGCCTTCACCAGCAGGCGCTCGCGGAGGGAGCCGGCCCGGCCGGGCCAATCCTCGTTGGCCCGCTTCTCGAGGCTGTCGATCCCGAGCGTCAACGCAAGGTTGAAGCGCCGGAACGGGTTCGTCCCCAGGGAGATCAGTCGGTTGCTGCCTCGCTGCCCCTCTTGCGCGAGACGGCGAGCGGCTTCAGGGTGCTCCAACCGCAGCTCGAGGCGGTCGACCTCTCTGGGCCGACCATTCCACACGCGCTCGGTTCGCTCAACTCCTATCAGTGGCTGGTGCTCCTCGGTGAGCACCAGGATCGTCACCTTACCCAGATTGCGCAGGTCAAGGCTGCCCAGGGCTACCCGGTCTGATTGGCTGATCGGCTCTTGTCGCCGCTTCAATCGCCCGTTTCAGGCCCAGACAGACCGTTCATCAGCCGCGCGATGAGAGATGTCCCCTCGCTCTGACCGGGTGGTTCTGTCTACGCAGCATCAGACCGCCTGAGTCGCGAGGCTGCCGACGGCACTCAGCCCTGGTCCGCGAATCTCAGCGGTCCGAAACATCCCATCTCGGATGATGAAGATCCCTGGAAAGGCCTTCTCCCAGGGGCGATTTGCCGCCGGCATGTACTGCCGTGAATTCCCCTCGACACCGGCGACTCCGGGCACGTGTGCCGCTATCCCCACTGAATGGATCAGTGAGGCTCCGGGGCAGGTCAGATCCTGCACCGTCAGAAACAGGCCGTACTTTCGCGCGGCTGCCGCCATAAGCATCGCCTGGCTCTGCCCTTTGCAGGCCTTCAATGCCACTCCGGTGTACCCCATCTCCCGCGCCAGCCGCAGACTCTCCAGATCGACCAATGACTCATCGATCACTACCGGGCGCAGCCTCGCCGCTTTGTGCATGACGTTACCTCGATTCGCCTCAAGATCCCGCGCCGTCGGCTGCTCGACATACTGGATTCGCTCAAAGCCTCGCGGTGTCTGCTCCCTCACTTTGCGCAGAAATTCCAGGACATATCCGACGTCCGGACACCGCTCGTTAAAATCGACGCAGTAGCGCCAATCGACCCTCGGTCGCGTCTCACCGGCCACCCGGTCGACCGCTACGACCCGCGCGATGTCCCATCCCAGATCCTCTCCCTGCAACTTGATCTTCAGGTGAGTCAACCCATCCCGTTCGATCCACTCACCAAGTGCCTCCGGCATCCCATCTCCGATCTGGCTCTTCACCTCTGATGGCAAAACTGCATCTGAACCACCAACCGAATGGAAGAGCGCCAGTCGCTCCACTGGCGCTGGCCGCAGATACCTCGGCAGACTCTCTCCCCGAAACTCGCGTCCCAGATACTCTCCTAAGTCATGATTGAGAAATTGTGCTCCGTACGTCTGATAACAGTTAAGCTGGTGAAGTTTGCCGAAAGCATCGTGGATGGCAGCATCGAAGGGGCTGGCAGTGACGAGGGTCGCGAGGGGGGGAATTGGATTGGCCAGTTTCAGATGGTTTGAGGTCTCGCGGGCGGCGGCGAGGTAGAGTGGATGAAGATGGTGGTTGAGATCGATGGGGTGGCCGAATTCGGTGAAAGTGCGGGTGATGGAGGCGATCCTGGTCGCGAGCTCCTGCATGGCGTTGAGAGTGGCCGAATAGGGAAGGTCACGGGAGGGAAAGGCCCAGACGTTGCCAAGAGGCATCGAGCCAAACCCGATGGCCGATGCGCCACGGCGCGAGCGGACCTGCACTCGAACATTGAGAATGGTGGCACGATCGACCGGGACACCGCCAAACTTGTAGGGGGCACGGTAGAGGAACTCTTCGTAGCTGAAGGTCAGCTCTTCGATCCGGATATCGGTGATCCTCTCCGCCTTTCGAGCAAAGACAGCGGGTGCGGCGAGGAGTCCGATCGACTGGTGCAGAAATTGACGACGGTGGTAAGGTCTCATATCAGGTATCGGATAAGTAGAGAGTCAGCTCCAGGCCTCAGCGATACGGGCCTTGAGAAAAGCCAGATCGCGCCGGGCGGCGATGAGGGTGTTGTCCCGTTTCTCGGCGTCGGTCTGGCCGGTGATCGGGTATTCGAG
>JBEGMZ010000534.1:0-3528 GCA_041182745.1 Acidobacteriota bacterium | reverse complement strand
CGACCAACCGGTTTGTTGCCGGCAGCCTATCGCAGAAGCCCCTCGACAAATCCGATCTCGTAGACCAGCCAGAGACCAAAGCCAAGACTGAACATGCCCGACAGCGCCCTGATCGCAAGGTTAGTTCGGGTGAAGGATCGGGGAGTGAAGCGGGCAGGCAGCCCGATGATGACGCTCATGGTCATCATGCCGCCGATCGATCCGATCCCGAAGATGATGATGTAGGCGAAGGCGAGCGGGGCGGCGCCGATGGTCGCGAGCACTGCCAGCATAAGGCCGGCGCTGCCGGCCAGTCCGTGAACCATGCCGATGAAGAGTGGACGGATGCTCCATCCTCTCCCCGTTACCGGGGCCTCCTCCGAGTGCTGGTGGAGATGGGAGTGAGTCTGATCGCCGTGGCGGTGTCGATGGATGTGGGGAGGGCGCGTCCGGAAGAGCTGGAAGAGCACATTGGCACCGAGGCCGATCAGCATGAGCGCTACGCCAAACTCGAGCATCTTCTCGTAGCGCTGGATCTGCAGGTTGAGGAGGATCACTCCGACACCGGCGATCAGCAGCGAGAGGGTGTGGCCGAGTCCCCATAATCCGCCAATCAGCAGCGAGCTCAGGATATTCCTTCGTTCGCAGACAATCGCTGAAACTGCGGCGAGATGGTCGGTGTCGAGGGCATGGCGCAGACCGATGACAAGACCAAGCCCGAGAATGGTCAGCGCCGAGGCTGAGCGTTGCTCTTCGACCTCGACGGTCCAGAAGAGAGCTGGATCGATGCCGGCATCGCGTAACGCCTGCCAGACGATTCCGCCCCCGATGATGGTGATGACGATGGCACTCAGAACTGGCAGGAATGGCAGGAGGCTGCTCGAGCGGGGAGTTCGCTCAAGCAGCCGGCTTCCGTGGACGAAGAGCATTCCGATCACCATCAGGATGGCGGCAAGCCCAAGGCTGAACGCAAAGATCAGCGCCAGACCGTAGAGGGTTCGATTGAGCGAGATCGCCCCGAGCATCAGAATCCAGGCCGAAGGGCACGGGATGATCCCCCCGGAGATACCCAGCTTGAGGAGGCTCAGAGGCGAAAGATTGTCATCACTGCTCGCCGGATGGGGCAGGTGGTGGGGACTGGCACCCGGGTCAGGATCATCACCGTGGTCGTGGTCGTGGAACAGATGGCGTGTCTGATGGCTCAAGAGCTCACGGCTCCAGCTCAAACGACGGAAGAGAAGCCCCATTCCGATCACCATAATCATCGCCCCCGAGGTGAAGCTGAGTACCGGATAGAGCCTTTCCGGCAGGATATACCTTGAGGCGAAAAGAAAAGCGATGCCACCGAGGTAGACGGTCAGTGTGTGGGCGACCGTTACCGTCAGACCGAGTACGGCGGCGTGGCGCGTGGTGCCGCGCGCACCGACCAGATAGGCACCAACCAGTGTCTTGCCGTGTCCCGGCGAGAGGGCGTGCACCGCACCCAGACCGAAGGCGATCAGCAGCCCCATGACCATCACCAGTGGCGTCAGCCGTGGAACTGTGATCAGCGAAAGAAGACGATCAGGGGAGGGCATCACCGGCTGCCCGTCACGAAACGTGTGCGGTCGCCCCCCGGGCGGGATTGGCCCGGCGACGGTCCGCCATTCTCCACGCCGCTCATCGAGCGGCGTCGTCAGCAGGTTCTCGGGGTAGAGGCGCAGCTCATCGGTGAGGCCGTTTCCGGGAATAGTGCTGTCATAGACAACGAGCCCTTCTTTCGCTCCTACCACCAGCTCGCGCCAGCCCGGCCTGTCACTGAAGTTATGGTTCTCAAATCGCAGGCTCTTCGCGCCGGCTGTCCAGTCGATCTGTGCCTTCAGATCAAAGACGAGTCGGAGAGTCGCCAGCCCCATCGCGGCCGAACCGGTCTGTCCGGCCAGGATCTCTCCGCTGCGTCCGGTCAGCCGGAGAGGGATCGGCTGGCCGTCGACTGTCAACGCGAGTCCACTGACGTAGGTCGGGGTTACGGTCTCGAGATAGTGCTCCATCTCGGCACTCGAGACCTCACCGCTGGCGTCGGTATCGGCCACCTGGGCTTCGCGGAAGGTCGGCAGTTCGGCCAGATCGACCACGTAGCGAACCTCCACTCCACTATTGTCGCCTGCTGCCATTGTCAGCCGCGCGAAGTGGTTGATCGACAACTGTCCCAGCGGATGCGCCCACACGTTCCACACCAGGAACGCGAGAACCATCACCAGACCCACCGCGCTCTTCTGTCTCATCTGTCAGGCCTTTCAATAGTGGTGTCGCCGCAATGACACGCTACTTGTAGATGACAAAAAAATTGCCTTCAAGGAATTCGAACTGATCAGCCCGCCTGAAACCGGCTTCAGACATCCACTGGTCGAGATCGCTCAACTGGTAGGCCATCGATTCGTGACCGGCAGGCCAGTTTTTGTTAAAGTCGATGATGGCGACCCGGCCATTCTTTCGCAGGTACTTTCGGAGGTTCTTCACGTAATCCGGCGCACGTTCGATATGGTGGAGGGTGTCGATGATCGTGATCAGGTCGACTGGTGCCGGCACCTTTGGATCGGCAAACTCGCCAAGCACGGTGGTCACATTGTCGAGCCCGGCCGCCGCCGATGTCTTCGCGACGTGTGCGAGCAGCTTTGGATCGATGTCAACAGCATAGACGCGACCGCCAGAACCGACCTTCTTCGCGAGAGGTCGGGTGAAGAGGCCGGATCCGGAGCCGAGGTCCGCCACCTTCATCCCCGGTTTCAATGACAAGGATCCGATGACTCGGTCTACCTGCAGGCTCTCGATTCGACGCTCGGTCTCGAGCACCTTGATGTACTCTTCGGCGTCACGACGCCCCTTCTGCGGTGCCACTGGATCGATGGCACCACTCCAGATCAGACCTCCAACAAGGATAAGGTGTAAGAGCAACATAATGATAATGACTCCTTCCAGGATATCGAAATGAGTATGTCGATATTAGTATCAGGTTCGCTTATTCATCCGCCTGGTCGCGAGGTAGACTGCCATTCCGGTGAGAATGGTGATGAGCGCGGCACCGGTCGGGATTGGCCTTTCCCGCAGCCCCAGCAGGAAGGCGGTCAACTCGAGGCCCAGAAAGATCGCCGGTGTCACCGGATAGCCCGGTGTCAGAAATACACCCTTACCGCCGTCGCCACCCCGCCTCACAAACCAGACCGCGGTAACTGTCAGCGCCGCAACCAGTGAGAGCGCAGAGCCGATGTAGATCAGTAGCGTCTCGAACTCACCGCTCAGAACGAGGATGATCGCGACCAGCGCCTGAAAGAAGATGGCGACCGTTGGCGCGCCGTTCGACTTTCCGAGACGCCCAAACAGCGCTGGAGCGAGGCCGTCGCGCGACATCGCGTAGTAGACCCGGGGGCCGGCGGCGGTCATCGCGCTGACCGAGCCGAGAATGGTGATGGTGATGATGGCGCTGATCACCAGCGATCCCTGCGCACCGAAGAGCCGCTCCGCGGCCACCCTGCCAATCGCGATCGACGGCGTCCACGCCGCGGCCGGTAC
>JBEGMZ010000533.1:0-4782 GCA_041182745.1 Acidobacteriota bacterium | reverse complement strand
ACCGGATCGAGTGCCTACTTTGCCGCCGGACGCTCGCTGACCGCCTGGCAGAACGGGATCGCCGTCGCCGGTGATTACATGAGCGCCGCCTCTTTCCTTGGAATTGCCGGTATCATCGCCTTTCAGGGATATGACGGATTTATGTACTCAGTTGGCTGGCTGGTCGCCTACCTGACGGTGCTGCTTGTCGTCGCCGAGCCACTGCGCAACGCCGGCAAGTATACGATGGCCGATGTTCTGGCCTACCGGCTCAGTCCGCGCCCGGTGCGGGCGATGGGCGCGCTCTCGACCCTCACCGTCAGCACGTTTTACATGATTGCGCAGATGGTCGGAGCGGGGGCACTCGTCTCACTTCTGCTGCGCGACACGGGAGTGACCTACCGTTCTGCCGTCATCGGAATTGGGATTCTCATGATCGTCTACGTCGTCTTCGGCGGGATGCTCGCGACCACCTGGGTCCAGATCATCAAGGCCATCCTGCTGATGAGCGGCACCATCCTCCTCAGTATCCTCGTTCTGAAGCATTTCGGGTTCAGTTTTGGCCGGTTCTTTGAAGCGGTGACGCAGGTCACCTACCACGACGCCGCGGGCAATCTGGTGACACAGAATTTTCTGACGCCGGGACTGCGCTACAAGCCACCCTATGGCGCGCTCGATCTGATCTCGCTTGGAATGGCATTGATCTTTGGCACGGCTGGATTGCCGCATATTCTCGTCCGGTTCTACACTGTACCGGACGCACGAACGGCGCGGGGCAGCGTTGTCTGGGCGATGATAATCATTGGAGTCTTCTACATTCTGACGACCTTTCTCGGTTTTGGAGCGGCGACCATCATCGGGCGGGACTATATCGCTGCGAATGGCGGTACCAATATGAGTGCGCCGCTGCTGGCCCGGTCGATTGGCGGAGACCTCTTCTTCGCCTTTATCTCGGCGATCGCCTTCGCGACCATTCTGGCCGTGGTGGCCGGTTTGACGATCAGCGCTTCGACCTCATTTGCCCACGACTTCTGGACCAACGTCCTCCACCACGGACGGGAGATGAAGCCCGGCGAGGAGGTGCGCGTCGCACGGGTGACAGCCTTTGTGGTCGGAGCGATCTCGATCGGGCTCGCAATTCTGCTCGGGCCGACGGCCAATGTCGCCTTTCTGGTGGCGCTGGCCTTTGCCGTCGCCGCCTCGGCCAACCTGCCAGCGATAGTCCTCTCCCTCTTCTGGCCGCGTTTCAACACCCGCGGAGCAGTGGCCGGCCTCGCGACCGGCCTCGTCTCCTCGCTGGTTCTGATCATGCTCAGTCCAAGTCTGATGAAGACCAACCCTGTCTTTCCGCTCGAGAATCCGGGTATCCTCAGTATTCCGCTCGGGTTCCTGGGAGCGGTCATTGGGACGCTGCTTGGCCGGGAACCGTCAGCGGAAGAGAAGTATGCTGAGCTGACCGTCCGTGCCAATACCGGAATCGGGGCGGAGAAGGCAGTCCGGCACTGATAACTTCGGGGAGACCTTCCCCGCACTTTTGAGGAGTTGAAGAACTATGTCGAACAATCAGGATCCATCAACGATCAAGTCGGTGCTGAACGAGACGCGGATCTTCCCCCCGCCCTCCGAATTTCAGGCGCGGGCTCGAATCAACAGCATGGACGAGTACCGTCGTCTGAGCGCCGAGGCCGAAGCCGACCCCGAAGGCTGGTGGGGACGTCAGGCGGAACGACTCCACTGGTTTCGGAAGTGGGACAAGGTGCTGGAGTGGAATCTCCCCTTTGCCAAATGGTTTGTTGGCGGGAAGACGAATGTCGCCTACAACTGTCTTGACCGGCATCTCGAAACCTGGCGGCGCAACAAGGCAGCGATCATCTGGGAGGGCGAGCCGGGAGAGGTCCGGACGCTCACCTACCAGCAGCTCCACACTGAGGTCTGCAAGTTCGCGAATGTTCTGAAGAAGATGGGCGTTGAGAAGGGGGACCGGGTCGCGCTCTATATGCCGCTCATTCCGGAGCTGGCGATTGCGATGCTCGCCTGTGCCCGGATCGGCGCAGCACACTCGATCGTCTTCGGTGGATTCTCAGCCGATGCCCTGCGTGATCGGATCAACGACGCCGGATGCAGCGCAGTTGTCACGGCCGATGGTGGATATCGACGTGGTGGGCTGGTCGCGCTCAAGGCGGCGGTTGACGAAGCGGTCAGGCAGACTCCGACCGTTCGCACCTGCATCGTCGTCCGACGCACTGGTGCGGAGATCCAGATGCAGCCGGGCCGGGATCACTGGTGGCATGAGCTGATGCAGACGGTCAATGCCAGCTGTCCGGCGGAGGAGCTTGACAGCGAGCACCCTCTCTTCATCCTCTACACTTCAGGCACGACCGGTAAGCCGAAGGGGATTCTCCATACCACCGGCGGGTATCTCACCCAGGCCTCACTGACCCACGAATGGGTCTTCGATCTGCAGGACGAAGACGTCTACTGGTGTACGGCCGACATCGGCTGGGTGACCGGCCACAGCTATGTTGTCTACGGTCCACTCTCCAACGGGGCGACCTCCCTGATGTATGAAGGAGCGCCAAACCACCCTGGCCCGGATCGTTTCTGGGATATCATTGAGCGCCACCGGGTCAATATCTTCTACACCGCACCGACCGCGATCCGGTCCTTCATCAAGTGGGGAGAGCATCACGTCCTGAATCACGACCTCTCGTCACTCCGCCTGCTTGGAACCGTGGGCGAGCCGATCAACCCGGAGGCGTGGATCTGGTATCACAACGTCGTCGGGAAAGGGCGTTGCCCGATCGTCGATACGTGGTGGCAGACCGAGACCGGTGGGATGATGATCTCACCGCTCCCGGGGGCGACGCCGACGGTGCCCGGTACGGCGACCCTTCCACTGCCGGGAATCTCGATCGATGTGGTCGATCGGGAGGGGCGTTCGGTGGGAGTCAACGAGGGCGGGTACCTCGTGATCAAAAAGCCCTGGCCCGGTATGCTCCGGACGATCTGGGGCGATGATGAGCGGTTTCGCGTTCAATACTGGAAGGATATCCCCGGCGTCTACTTTGCCGGGGATGGAGCACGCCGGGACGAGAACGGCTATTTCTGGATCATGGGACGGGTTGACGACGTCTTGAACGTCGCCGGCCACCGGCTGGGCACAGCCGAGGTCGAGAGTGCGCTGGTTTCGCATCCGGTTGTTGCCGAGGCGGCGGTCGTTGGTCGCCCTGACGACCTGAAAGGATCGGCGATTGTCGCCTTTGTCTCGCTCGAGGGTGGGCGTGAAGGCTCCGAGGAGCTGCGCCGGGAGCTTCGCGACCACGTCGCGAAGGAGATCGGACCGATCGCCAAGCCTGATGAGATCCGCTTTACCGACGTTCTCCCAAAGACCCGCTCCGGCAAGATCATGCGTCGCCTGCTCCGCGAAATCGCGGCCAGCGGCAATGTGGTTGGAGATGTAACGACACTCGAGGACTTCACGGTCATCGAGAAATTGAGGGATGACGAGGATTAGTCAGATCGACCCGGTTTACGCGCCGGCTCAAGAGGTGGCCAGTGGTCCCGGATGGGGCCACCGGCCACCGCTGACCAGTTTTTATGAAGATTCTCGTGCTGAGTCTCTACTATGAGCCGGATCGCTGTCAGTCGAATGGCCCGATCATCCGCGCGCTCTGCGAGGATTGGGCGGCGGCCGGCCATGAGGTGACGGTTCTGACGTCATTTCCACACTACAGTTGCCCGGCCGTCTGGCCGCAGTATCGTGGCCGACTGCTTCAGTTCGACCGGGTTGGTCCGGTTCGCGTTGTTCGATCATACATATATGTCGCGGAGGGGCGTTCAAGCCTTGGACGGCTCCTCAATTACCTGAGCTTCAACCTCTCCGCCCTGGTGGCCGGCCTATTGACGGGTCGTCAGGACATCATCTTTACGATCTCCCCACCGCTCACGATTGGGGTGACGGCCTGGCTGCTCTCTCTCATCAAGCGTGCTCCATACTGCTACAATCTGCAGGATATCTGGCCAGAGGCCGCAGTTCGTCTGGGAATGCTCCGCCAGCCCCGGGTTGTCAGGTTCTTCGAGTGGATAGAGAAGTTTGTCTACCGCACCAGTCGGCGGATCTTTGCAATCTCTGGTGAGTTCAGGGAGAGTCTGCTCTCAAAAGGAGTGCCTGACGAGAAGATCACCGTCCTTCCCAATTTCGTCGACACGACTTTTCTGCAACCGTTGGCACGGAGTAACGACTTCGCCCGACGCCATGGGCTTGAGGATCGCTTCGTCGTCCTCTATGCCGGCAATCTCGGACTCTCGCAGGGGCTTGAGGTGATTCTTGATGCGGCGGAGGAGGTGCGATCGAGCGGGGTTGGCACCGAGATCCTCTTTCTGATAGTAGGGCAGGGAAGCTGTCAGGACCAGTTGGTACGCGAGGCCACCCGGCGTGGCCTCGCGAATCTCCGCTTCCTCCCACTCCAGCCGGAGACCGAGCTGCCTTTCCTCTACGCTTCGTGTGACCTCGCACTGATCCCCCTGCGAAAGGGGATCACCGCGAGTTCGGTTCCGTGCAAGACCTACGCGATTATGGCGTGTGGCAAGCCCTACCTGGCCGGTGTTGATGCGGGGAGCAGTGTCTGGAAGATGACGGAAGAGCTGGGATGTGGCTGGACGATCCCACCCGAGGATGGCCGTGCGCTGGCCGCGATGGTCGTTCAACTGGCCGGGCAGCGCGATCAGCTTGAACAGCGAGGTCGGCGGGGGCGGGTGGCGGCTGAAAAGTTGTTCAGTCGGCCAGCGATCACCGCCGACTAC
>JBEGMZ010000532.1:0-3508 GCA_041182745.1 Acidobacteriota bacterium | reverse complement strand
GCAGACAACGATCCTCCTGCCGACTCAGGAGGCTCCGCATTATCGGGTGCGGATAGCCGAGCTGTCGGGAGGGCGACGGTTCCTCTCGGACGATCTGGCGCTTCTTGAATCGGTCGCCCTGATACTGGTGCGGCGGCTTGATGCGGTCCGAGTGGTCAAGGAGCGCTATGCGCGGAGTCTGCGCGAGCAGGAGATGAGCAAGCTTGCGACCGAGGCCGAGCTGCGTGCGCTCCGGGCCCAGCTCAACCCGCACTTCCTCTTCAATGCCCTGACGACAATCGGGTACCTGATCCGGACTGAGCCGGAACGCGCGGTCGAGACGCTGCTCAAGCTGACCGGAGTGCTGCGGGCAGTGCTGCGGGCGCCCGACGGTGGGATGGTCAGGCTGGGCGAAGAGATCGACCTGATCGAGTCCTACCTTGCCGTGGAGAGGGCGAGGTTTGAAGAGCGGTTGCGGGTACGGATCGATGTGCCACCGGCGCTGCTGCGACTGCGAATCCCGGCGCTGCTGCTTCAACCGCTGGTAGAGAACGCGATCAAGCACGGTATCACGCCCAGCCTGCGGGGGGGCGAGTTGCAGATTGTGGCACGACTCGAAGCAGACAATGGCAGATGGACGGAGAATGGAGCGGATTGGTTGAGGCTGGAGGTTAATGACACCGGGGTGGGAGTCGATCCGAAGCCCGGCTCAGCGGGGACTGAGACGAGTGGAGGGGTCGGTTTGGAGAATGTGCGAAGGCGGCTGCGCGGCATCTATGGAGATCAGGCCGCGCTCAGCTTCTCCAGCCGGGTCGGGGTTGGAACCAGTGTCACGATCCGGATGCCGATGCCGAGAGAGGTGGTGACGGTGTGAGGCTGCGTGTCCTGATAGCGGATGACGAACGTCCGGCGAGGTCGTTTCTGGCCGCACTGCTTCGTACCTTCCCGGAGGTTGACCTGGTGGCTGAGGCTGGATCCGGGGCTGAAGCGGTCGAGCTGATCTGCCGCCATCGCCCAGACCTCGCACTGCTCGACCTGCAGATGCCGGAGCTGGACGGGTTGGCGGTGGCGGCCCTGATCGAGAGGGATTACCGACCCCTGATCGCCTTTGTTACTGCTTATGACGAGTATGCGGTCAAGGCCTTTGAGCTCAACGCGATCGACTATCTTCTGAAGCCGGTTGAGCGTGAGCGTCTGGCGGCAACTCTCCTCCGTGCCGAGTCGCGCCTCGAGCGGGAATCGGAGCGCGATCCGCGCGACCGGGAGGTGGATCGTCTGGCAGCCGCTGTCGATCAGATTGATGGATCACGTCGGCCGGCCTATCTGACCCGGCTGCCGATACGCCGCCACGAGGAGATTGTCCTTCTTCCGGTCGCACAGCTTTCGGCGATCGAGTCGGAGGGGGATCTCCTTGTTCTGACGACCGTTGATCGCCGGCGGCACTACCTGACCTGTCGCTTGAAGGAGCTTGAGTTGCGACTGGATCCGGCGTCGTTTCTGCGGCTCAATCGTGGCACGATTGCCAGGATCGACCAGATTATGTCACTCAGTCCGCTTCCGGGTGGAACCTATCAGGTGAAGATGAACAATGGTCAGGAGTTGCAGGTCAGTCGCCAGCAGGCCCGACTGTTGCGGGAACAGCTGCTGAAGATCTGATCAGAGCACGGGAGGTGGATCGATGGCGTCAAAGGGTGAGCGGATTGTCTTCACTTGTCAGAAGTGTGGTCACCAGTCACGCAAATGGCTGGGGAAGTGTCCGGATTGCGGAGAGTGGAACAGCTTCGCCGAAGAGAGGGATGGCGGACCGTCCGGGGTCGGGCAGGGGCTTCACCTCTCGGCTCTCGGGGCAAGCCGCCCAACCCCGTTCACCGCGATCGAGCCGCAGGAAGATGCCCGGGAGATGACCGGGATCGACGAGTTCGACCGGGTGCTCGGTGGAGGAATTGTCCCCGGATCCCTGGTGCTGATCGGCGGCGAACCTGGCATTGGAAAGAGTACGCTTCTCAGTCAGGTCGCTGACCGCCTCAGCCGGATCTACGGCAAGGTTCTCTACATCTCGGGTGAAGAGAGTGACCGCCAGATCAAGCTGCGCGGAGAACGGCTTGGCATCAATCCGGCCGGCCTCTTTCTGCTGGCGGAGACCAATCTGGAGCGCATCTTCACCGAGATCGACCGGCTGCAACCGCGGGCAGTCATTCTCGATTCGGTCCAGACGATCTACTCGGGAAAACTTGAGAGTGCGCCGGGGTCGATCTCTCAGGTGCGTGATGTGGCGGGGCTGTTTCTGGTTCTCGCCAAGCGACTCGGTCTTCCGGTCTTCCTGATCGGGCACGTGACCAAGGAGGGGACGATTGCCGGGCCGAAGGCCCTTGAGCATATCGTTGACACCGTCCTCTATTTCGAGGGTGAGCGCCACCATCAGCACCGGATTCTGCGCGCTGCCAAGAACCGTTTCGGGGCCGCCAATGAGCTTGGCATCTTTGAGATGACCTCGACCGGGCTGGTCGGTGTCCCTAACCCGTCGGAGATCTTTCTGAGTGAGCGGCCGCTTGGTGCCTCCGGATCGGTGGTGATCGCGGCTATGGAGGGCACCCGACCGATGCTGGTCGAACTGCAGGCGCTGGTCAGCTCTTCACGCTTCGGAACCGGTCGGCGTACGTCGCTTGGGGTTGAACTCAACCGGGTTGTGCTGCTGGTCGCCATGCTCGAAAAGAGGGTCGGCTTTCAGCTCGCCGGAGATGATATCTTTGTCAACCTGGTCGGAGGGCTGTCGATCGAGGAGCCGGCGATCGATCTGGGTATTGTCGCTGCCGTCACCTCGAGCTTCAGAAATATTCCACTCCATCCGCGCACGGTCGTCTTTGGTGAGGTTGGGCTGGCGGGCGAGGTGCGGGCGACCAGCCACGCCGCGGTCAGAGTACGCGAGGCGGCGCGGATGGGCTTTCAGCGCGTCGTCCTGCCGCTCAACAATCTTGGCGGACTCCCCGCCGATGATCGACTTGAAGTTGTCGGCGTCAGGTCGGTCACTGACGCTCTCGAGGCCATCTTCTGAGCTGCCTGCCGGTCCCTCCCCAGCTGAAAGAATGGAATCCCTGCCTTGAGAGATTGAACGTCGTTTTCGGCGGACTCTCTTCGATCATCGCGCCGGCGACCACGCTGCACGTGCTATTGCTCAGGTTAGGGTATGGTTCTCACCACCACTCATTAAAATTTTCCTTGTGTTAGTCTATTTATGCAGATAAAGTACCCATTTAATGAGGGTTGATGGCAGATGATGAATAATCTCAAAGCTTCTGCTATTGAGGTCTCTATGTAAGTTGGTGATAATATTGAAGTTTTCGCTCTAGCGCGGCGAGGCTCGCCGCAGTTGCCACGCCAACTTCGTCGGCGCCGGGTACAATGCGGCGGTCGGTTCTTCGCAGTTCTGTCTGCGCGATCAGTTTGAGGTCGGAAGCTGCCTCAATGCTCGCTTAAAGACCACGATAGAGATACACAAGATAGAGATACACAAGATAGAGATACACAAGAT
>JBEGMZ010000531.1:0-8090 GCA_041182745.1 Acidobacteriota bacterium | reverse complement strand
CGACGATAGAGCATCTCGATCACGGCCCGATCAAGATCACTCCCGCGGCCGGCCGCCCTCCCGGTATCAGGTGGTGGTTCGTAGGCGGCAATGTAGAGATCGAGCGCCTCGTTCAACGCCCCAGCCGACTCGCGGACGGTCCCGAGATGCCAGACCGTCCGTCGCACCTCCGGCAGCGGCCCATATTCCCGGATTGCCTCGCGTAGCGTCTGCTCAGCCTCGACCGACCGACCCGCCCGGTAGAGCGCCCAGCCACGGTAGTCAAGCGCCCGCCCCCGCACAATCCGTCGGCGTCCATCGCGGTCGTAGTTCGGATAGTCACGCAGCGACCCGGTGGCCTGTGTCAGCTCCTCAGCCTTTTCGAGGGCAAGGTCGGTCAATTCCATCACCTTGGACACCAGTTCCGGATACCTTGAAAATCGGTTGGCGAGATAGAGCGCCCGGATGACATTGCGCTCCCGCTCAGCATTGAGAAAACGATCGACCAGCTGGTCAAGTCTTGCTCGGTTGTCGCCGATCTTCCCGCTCCTGAGCAACTGGTTCAGTCTGATCAGTGACTCGGCGATCTGAAAGGTCTCGGTCGAAGTTGGGGGCTCAGCCAGCAGGATTGCTGCCTGATGCTCCGGCTCCAGCAGTTCTCGCAGCGACCCTGACTCGACCGCCAGCGTGCCGCCAAGCAGCGTCCGGAAATCTCCATTTCCGGTCAACTCGATCACCTTCTGGAACCGCTCAAGCGCACCGTCGAAGTCCTCGACCAGCAGGTAGAGTTTGCCGATGGTGAAGGTCAGGGTCGGAAAAGTCGCATACTCGGTCGCAGCGAGCAGATTCCTCTCCGCCTCAAAAAATTTTCCCTCAGCCAGATCGACTTCAGCCGCGGCAATACGCGCCCACGCATAACGAGGCTCGATCGCTACTGCAGCGTCCGCCGCCTGCCGTGCCGCGGCGAGCCTGCCTCGCGCAAGACCGATCAGTGCCGCCTGACTCTGCAGGTAGACGTCCAGCGCCGGATCGTCCTGTTTATCGCCCAGCTCGCGCCCCTTCGTCAGCGACTCTCCGTAGCCCGCATCGTCGCCACTCGCGAGCTGCGCCAATGCCAGCCCCTTCCACGAGGGTGAGTGACGGGGCTCGATCTCCAGCTGCGCACGGTAAAGATTGATCGACTCCCGGAAAGCTCCGCGTGCCCGATAAAGATTGGCCAGCTCAAAGTAGCCGCGCTTCTCCTTCTGGTTCAGTCCAATCACATACTGGTACTCGTGGATCGCGTCATCAAGGCGGAGGCTCAGGCGGTAGGCCTGGGCGAGACGGCGACGAATCTCCGCATCTTCAGCGCGAAGCCTGACCGCCGCCTCCAGCGTCCGTACCGCATCGAGCGGTGCCTCGATTGTCATGTAGTACTCACCTATTGCCGCCAGCCTTCCCGCCTCTCCACTGAAACGTCTCTCCAGCTGGCGGGCCAGGACGATCGACTCCGCCCGATAGCCCCTCATCGAGACAGCCTGCGGGATCCGAACCACTGTATCAATGAAGAATCGATCACTGATGTCAGCCGGAAGCGCGCCGATCGCTTCGCTGAAAAAGGTGACTGCCCGCTCAATATTGTTGCCGCGCAGCTCTCGCTCGGCCGATTCCGCCCAGCTTGCCACGGCCGCCTCCCGTGCCCGCAGCAACTGCTCCGCCGTTGCGTTGCCGCCCAGAAAGCGTTTCAGCGCCACGATCCGCACCGCCGGATCGGCGATCGACAGGACACTCTCCAGTGAATCAGTGGTCTGCCCCGCCGCCACCATTGGACAAAGCGCCGCCACTAGCGCCAGCAGCACTTTTCTCCATCTCTCACCTGCCAGGATCGTGATCACAGTCAGCTCGTCTCACCTTCCACGAATTCTCACGCCACCGGCCATTATAACCAGACCGACCACTAAAACCGGCCTAATTCCCCGGAACTCGGCCCTTCGCTCGCCCTAAAAATTGCTCCTCCCAGAGCGAGACCCGGAGTGATGACCTGATCATCCACACCTCAGTCCGGATCCTCACATCAGTGATACCGGATCGGTATCGATCGTCACCAGCCGCTGATCATATCCATTCTCACGCAGAGCGCTCATCGCCGCATCGAGGGCTTCCCGTGCCTCACGTCGATGCCGCGTCTTGATCAGTACCTGCAGTCGATGCTCCCCACGGATTCGACCGACTGGCGCCGGGGCCGGCCCCAGAACCCGCATCAACCGTTCCGGATCCGCCACCTTCAATTGCCTCACCAGCTCCGCCGCCGTCGCCGCCGCTCTCGCCAGATCGGTGTGGCGGACCAGCAGGTTTATCAACAGGGCGAATGGAGGATATCTCATCTCTCGCCGATAGTGGATTTCATGCTCGTAAAATTTCTCATAGTTCTGTTCCGCCGCATACTGTAACGCGTAATGCTCCGGATGATAACTCTGAATCAGCACCCGCCCGGCCTTCTCCCCGCGCCCGGCCCGCCCGGCCACCTGCGTCAGCAATTGGAATGTTCTCTCGGCCGATCGAAAGTCAGGCATCCCAAGAGCCGCGTCTACCGAGATCACGCACACCAGTGTCACATTGTGGAAGTCATGACCCTTCGCGATCATCTGCGTTCCCACCAGCAGGTCGATCTCTCCCATGCCGAACTCACCAAGTATCTTCTCAAATGCTCCACGCCGTCGTGTGGTGTCCCGGTCCAGCCGTGCAATCCGCATCTCCGGATAGATCTCCTTCAGGCGTAACTCGACCTGTTCCGTTCCCTCTCCAACATAGAACATGTAGGGACCACGGCACTCGGGACAGGCTGGTGGAATCGGATTCTGATGGTTGCAGTAATGGCAGACCAGCCGGGCTGCCTGCCGATGATAGGTCAGTGTCACGTCACAATTCGGACAGTGTGCCGTGTAGCCGCAGCTGCGGCAGATGGTGAACGATGAGAACCCACGCCGGTTGAGCAGTACAATCGTCTGTTCCCCACGTGCTTTGGTCTCAGATATCGCCGCCTTCATCTCATCAGAAAAGACCTGCTGTTTGCCATGTCGGGTGAAGACCTGGCGCATATCGACCAGCTCGACCTGCGCCAGTGATCGGTTGCCAATCCGCTGGGACAGGCGCAGATAGCGATATTTGCCAGAACGGCTGTTTTGAAAGGACTCCATCGAAGGGGTCGCGCTGCCGACGATCACCACCGCCCCGGCAAGGTGGGCCCGCATGATCGCGGTGTCGCGTCCGTGATAGCGGGGCGACTCATCCTGCTTGTACGAGGCCTCATGCTCTTCGTCGACCACGATCAGCCCTGGATTGCGGAGTGGCGCAAAGACTGCCGAACGGGCGCCAATGCAGACCTTCGCCTCGCCGCTTCGCAGACGGTTCCATTCGTCCAGCCGCTCACCCTCTGAAAGTGATGAGTGGAGAATTGCCACGGCGTCGCCAAAATTGTCCTTCAACCGCCGTGCGAACATCGGAGTCAGTGAGATCTCCGGCACCAGCATCAGGGCCGAGCGCCCCAGTCGCAGCGCCTCGCGCATCGATCTGATGTAGACTTCGGTCTTCCCGCTTCCCGTTACACCGTGCAGAAGAAATGCCGCGTAACTCTTCTCACTGATCGCGGTCGCGATCTCGGCAAGGGCAGCCTCCTGCTCGTCAGTCAGGTCGAGCTGTTCGGTCGGCTCTTCTCCACTGATGGATGTCTGGCGGAGGTGGGCGAGTGGGTCTCGCCGGACTTCCTGGGTGATCAGTTCGAGGTAGCCTCGTTTTTCGAGCGTTCGGACTACCGAGGCACCTGTTCCGGCGGCTTCCAGCAGTCTCGCCAGCGCCGGCGGCTCACTCAGCTGGTCGAGTATCTCCAGTATCCGTCGCTGGGGCCCGCTTAACGGCCGCTCGCCTGGCGTTGCCCCCTCTTCGCGCCTGAGTCTTCGCACCGCCTGCTGCCGTTTTACCTGTACCGAAGCCTCCGGCCGCCGTCGTCCGAGCCGCACGTATCCCGCCCGCTCAAGTTCCCGGACGATCGCTCCGGCTCGCGGCCGGCCAAAATGCTTCGCCAGGTCGCCCAGCTCTACTGCCCCCTGACCCCGCAGCCTCTCAACCACCTGCCACTTCGTTGAACGCCCGACCAGGCGGACCCCCGTCTGCTCCCACGCCGCTCCACCGGCGTCGGTCAGTGCGACCGTGGTCTCCCCTTCGACATTAATTCCTGCCGGCAGACAGGCCTTGAGCACCTCTCCCCACGGCGCGTAGTAGTAATCGGCCATCCACCGGGTCAGAGCGATCATCTCCTCCGTCACCAGTGGCTCCGGATCCAGCACTTCACCGACCTCCCTGAGGTCGGCCAGCACCGTCCCCGACTCTTCCGGTGAAGCGTGAATCTCGACCGTGTAACCCGTCAGCATCTGCCTTCCGAACGGTACGACGACCCGGCTCCCCTTTCGCACCAGGTCCGCGAGCCCCTCCGGCACCCGGTAGGTGAAGGTCTGGTGAACATTGAGTGGAATGGCGACCTCGATCAGCATAGGCGATCCGCGGCCACCGGTTCGCCGACCGGGCAGATCCGACTGGTGGCACCATCGGAGGAGATCTGTCTGTTGAATCGTGCTGCTTTAACCATCATTCACCGACCTTGTACAACCTGGTTCCCCCCTCGACGAAGACCAGCGGGTAGCGGTCACGGTAACCAGTGTCATCTTCTCCCGTCAGTACGTACCCCACTCCATACCGTTTCAGCAGGTCCGGCGCGCGTGGGGTCAAGAGCATCATCTCACGCAGATCGGCCTCCCGCTCAGCATAGTCGATGCCGTGGCTCCAGAGATGGCCCGGGTAGCCCATCAATGAACGCCGACCAGTCAGTATTACCGGCGAATTGTGGATCGGAGCGTGCAGGATCAGCGCCCGCGCCTCGGTCGTCTCGCGCAGCCGTGCCGCCACCCGCAGATCCTCTCTCGTCAACAGCACAACCTTCTCTACCGGTGAGAGTCCCCTCCAGACATCGAGCAGCCCGCTCAGCGTCAGTATCACCAGCAGCGCCACACCTGCCCCGCGTGCGATCATACGCCGACCACTCACCAGTAAGGCCACTCCCTGCCCGACCACGACACTGGAGATCATCGCCCAGTAGACAAATATCTTGATGTTGTCCCACGCCCACGGCGCCAACCGCACCAGATTCGGTATGATGAACCAGAGCAGAAATGGCAGGTAGAACAGCAGTCGGCGATCTTTTCGCCACCACATCAGCGCCATCATCGCTATCAGCACTACCAAAAACAGACCGGTATTGGCCAGCCAGAAGAGCGCTGGGTTGGCCTCTCCCGCTTCCCACCACCGCTGCCATTCGAAGAGCGACCTCCGCACACCGCTTTGACTCAGCCAGAGCGCCTGTGGGAGGGCGAGGATGAGTGCCGGCACAAAAAATCCTATCCATTCCCGCCGCCAGAAGACCAGCGCCATCGGAATCGCAACCATCATCACTGCCAGAAACCCGTGGGCATGCAGCAGTGGGAGCACCCCGGTCAGCAGACCTGCTCCCCACAGCACTCGCCGCCGCACCGACCGATCTTCCTCGCTCACCCCGAGATACCACAGGATGACGATCATACCAACTACCGGCAACCCAAAGAGCAGTGACCGCTGCGGAATCAACAGACTGGTGACAAGATTGCCATATCGCAGCGCGATCTCCGATCCGGCAAGGTGAAGACTGTTGTTGATCGTGTAACTCTCCGGCAGGTTGGCCAGCAGGCCTGCCACCTCATTCAGACCCTCCGAACGCCCCACCAACCGGCGCAGCTCGTCGCTGAACCTGAGAAAACCCAGCCCCCCATTGAAGACAAAGACGAACAGCGCCAGTCGCCCAATCATTGCACTCCCAGCCAATCTCCGGCCGAGGCTCTCCATAATCCCTACCAGCGCCATCAACAGTGGCAGGTTCACCACCATAAAACTTGTCCGCCATCCCGCTCCCATCCCAATCGGAATCGCGGTCAGCAGGTCGACCAGAAAAGGATAGGTGAATGGTATCCCGGCAAAGATCGGGCTTTCTGGTGGAAGGTTTCCGCCAAACGCAAAGGAGCTGATCACGCTGAGGTGAAAGGCCATATCACCGTAATTGTTGGCCGGGGCGGTCGTCATTCCACTCTCGTCCAATCCTGCAACCCGCCACGTGATCCACCCAAAAAGCAGCAGCCATCCTCCATACCATAGATACCGAAAAATGAGCCGGTATCCGGGACGAACCGCCGCTTGTGCCGTCGATGCGCCGCGGCCCGATTGTCGCTGATGACGCAGCGAGAACCCCACCAGCGCCAGAAGTACCGCCTCCAGGCTCGCAATCGTCAGCCAGGCTGAAAGCCCCGGACCGGTCAGCATCAACACCACCAACCCAATCCACGCCAGCCCGGCCAGTCCGATCACTGCTCCAAAACTGACCCGCTCTCCCCGGTCAAGCCCTGAGGGCCACCACCACATCATTCCTACCCCGCTGCCAATCCCCATCAGGATTATCACCGCCGCCAGGATATCCGCCACCATCTTTCATCTCCTCCCCTTTTCTCCCGTGATAACTTTGTCACTCCTCCGTGATGCCGGTCACACTCCTCCGAAGTATCTTCCGCAGGCTGGTCCGGCACGAAAAGTCGGTTGCGGTCGTCCAGCCGCCATTCGCAGCACTCATTCCCTCTCCGCAGGAGGGCAAATTTTTGGTAGCATAACCAATGCAACATCGTTTGCAGTCCCCGGGTCGAACCGTTCAGCCCGGACTGCATTCCAAAGGAGTCGTCACAATGAATAACAGTGACCGAGCAACAGTTGGCACCGCTACAGTCGAATCCTCTGTGGTGAGGGAGGCCGAGGCCAAACTGCCAACCGAATTTGGCCCTTTCCGGATCATCGGGTTCCGCGCCGTTGAAACTGGCGAAGAGTTCGTCGCTCTCGTCAAGGGAGAGATCGATCCGGAGCGTCCCACACTCGTTCGCATCCATTCCCAATGTCTTACTGGCGATGCCTTCCATTCACTGAAGTGCGACTGTGGCCCCCAGCTCCAGCGTGCCATGGAGATGGTTCAGGAAGAAGGGGAGGGAATCGTCCTCTACCAGCATCAGGAGGGACGCGGGATTGGAATAATCAACAAGATTCGGGCTTACGCGCTCCAGGACCAGGGAGCTGATACGATCGAAGCTAACCTCCAGCTCGGCTTCGATGTCGATCAGCGTGAATATCATCTCTGTGCCGAAGTCATACGTCAGCTCGGAGCGCGTCGCATTCGCCTGATGTCAAATAATCCGGACAAACTCCAGGCCCTGCATCAGGCCGGATTCGATATTGTTGAGCGGGTACCGCTCGAGATCAAACCCAAGGAGCCCGCCTTCAGGTATCTGATGACCAAGAAGGAGAAGATGGGCCACCTCCTTGGCCTCAGCGAACTTGGCTGAGACTCCTGCCCCCGAGGGTCGCGGTCGGCTTGCCCCTTCCGCTACCCTTGGGGATTCGCCTCGCTTTGAGCTCCCCGGTGCTGTCAGTTGAACCGATCGATCTTGCGGAGCATCTCGTAGATCCGACTGATCGGTAATCCGACGACGTTCGAGTAGCTGCCCTCAATCCTTTCAACGAAACGTGAAGCGATCCCCTGTATTCCGTATGCCCCGGCCTTGTCCATTGGTTCGCCGGTTGCCACATACCAGTCGATCTCATCCGGGGTCAGCAGCGAGAATTTGACCCGGGTCAGCTCAACCTCGACCATCAGGTGATGGCCGTGGATGAGGGCGACACCCGTTAGAACCTCATGCCACTGGCCGCTCAGACGATGAAGCATCCGGCGCGCATCGGCCTCATCGACCGGCTTGGCGGCAATCTCGTCGTCAATCACCACTGTTGTATCAGCCCCCAGCACCAGCTCACTTGGGCCGGCCTGCTTCGCGATTGCCTCGGCCTTGCTCTTTGCCAGACGCGAAACATACTCATATGGCGTCTCCCCCACGAGGGGGGTCTCATCGACATCAGCCACTCTGATCCTGAATTCAATCCCCGCCGCCCGCAGCAGTTCAGCCCGTCGTGGCGATCCCGAAGCAAGAGTCATCATCCTTACCCCCATTCCCATCATTATC
>JBEGMZ010000530.1:0-3327 GCA_041182745.1 Acidobacteriota bacterium | reverse complement strand
TCCGCAGATCTCACCTGATGGGAAGTGGGTGGTCTTCACATCGGTCGACAGTAGCATGCGGACAATCTGGCGAGTCTCCATCAATGGCGGAACTCCCGAAAAGCTGGCCGATGGATGGGCTGAATCACCGGCCATCTCACCTGACGGGAGATGGATTGCCTATATCACTGATGCCTGCCCGTTTCAAAAGGAATGCATCGCCGTCAAGTCGGTCGATGTTAATGTGAATAAGCAGGTCCGACTCCTCGACATTCCGGCTCCAACCTATCCGCGGTACCGGTATTTCCGCTGGAGTCCGGATAGCAGAGCCATCGACTACGTTTTGGTAGAGAATGGTGTTGGAAACCTCTGGCGAAGGCCTATCGGCGAAGGATTGGCAACACAGCTGACCGACTTCAGAGATCTCTCGATCCAGGGCTTCCGATGGTCGGGCGATGGAAAGCGCCTTCTCGTCAACCGGTTAGACAACCGTCTGAAGTTGCATCTGATCAAGTGTGAGGGGTGTCCAAGGCAATCAAAACCCGGGCAGAATCTTGGTATTGGACTACACCCGTTCCGCTGGTCGAAGTCTTACTACTATCCATCGGCCTACTCTTCATCGGCAGGCTTGTCGTATAGCGAATGGTGACTCTCATCGATCGTTTCATCATTCTCAGGAGGCTCGGCAGCAAATCGGTCGTAGAGCCGCCGGATGTCTTCGATCAGGCTTGAGATCTCGCACCTGATCTCTTGAAGCGTATCTGGCGACAGGGGGCTGTCCTGAGCCTTATCTCCCGACCCGTGACGGTCATCTCTTCCGCCGTCGAAACGGGCGGGCTTGCATCGCTGGTCCAGCCGAAGGTCGCCGTCACGTCTCTCAGCAGGGGCTGGAGGTTGAAGCCAGGTCAGGGTGGTGCGACGGCGCCAGAGATAGCCATCATCACCATCGATCGCAGACCGACCGGTCCTGACCTGCACCCGATCCGAGGTCACCCACGGCCGGTGCGAGGTTCCTATTTTTGCCGCTCCGCATCGATCACTCCTGAGCGCGTCACTCAACAGATCGTCCGGTAACCAGGACAACCAATAAGGCTCCCTTTCGGTTGTGTCGCACCTGCGACCAATGGTGACGTTCGACCTCTCGCCCGGTGAGCAGATTCTGTCAATAATCCGTATCAGTCGCGTTTTCAGCATCGTGATTCTCTCCATATGGCTGTGTGCCTGGTCAGGAAATGTGATCGGCCGGGCTGCGGCTTGACGGGCCTGGAGTAGTGACCGTTATCCCAAGTATTCCAATCATATCCCTCCAATGATATATGCGAAATTCGTGGGCCTATTGGACACGGAAAATGAAATTTTGTGGCAGGATTCTGGGGTAATGTGGAGGTGGGTGAAAAAACGGAGGATGAGAGAGTCTCTCATCCTCCGTGGGATCAGCCTGGCGATCAGTCCGATCGGCCCCTTCAGGCAAGCGCGATATCGAACTGTTCCTGGTGGACGGTGGGATCACTCTTGATCGTCACGACACCGCCGAGGTACGCTTCAACCTCACTCAGGATATCGCGCTCCGAGCTGCGCAACGCCTTCGCGACCTCCGGATTGACCCGCAGGATCACCTCGTTGTGAGCGTCGACGCTCTTTGAGACCCGCCGTGACTCGGCCAGAATCTCGTAGCAGATGGTCTGCGCGCTCTTGATCATTCCACCACCTCCGCAATAATGGCAGGGAGTGCAGAGGGTTCGCTCGAGTGACTGCTTGACACGCTTGCGCGTGATGGCAACAAGTCCGAAATCGTTGAACTGAAGAATCTTCGATGGCGAGCGGTCGTTTCGCAGTTCCAGTTCGAGCGCCTGCATCACCTTCTGCCGATTCCGTCGCTCCTCCATATCGATAAAGTCGAGAACGATGATTCCCCCAAGATCCCGGAGCCGGATCTGACGGACGATCTCCTTCGCTGCCTCGAGATTGGTCTTGACGATTGTGTCTTCGAGGCGATTCGATTTGCCCACGAACTTGCCGGTATTGACATCGATCGCCACCAGCGCTTCGGTCTGGTTGATGACGATATAGCCTCCGGACCTCAGCCAGACCCGGGGTTTGACGGCCTTGTCGATCTCACCCTGCACACTGTAGTGTTCAAGGATCGGCGTCTCTTTGGTATACAGTTTGACCCGGTTGACGAGCTTTGGAGCAAACCGGTTGACGAAGTCGACAATTCGCTCATACTCGAACTCATTATCGACACGGATGGCCGAAAAGTCGGTCGAGAGCTGATCTCGCAGGATGCGCTGAATCAGGTCGAGGTCACGGTGGACGATTGTCGGAGCCTTCATCCGCTCTGAGCGGCGCCGAATCTCGGTCCACGTCCGGACAAGGTACTGCATATCCTCACGCAGTTCCTCAGTCGAGCAGCCATTGGCAGCAGTGCGAACGATAAAGCCGCCGGGAGCGCCGGTCTCCGCCCGCAGGGTCTGGAGGGTTCTCTTAAGCCGCTGCCGCTCATCGTCAGTGCCGATCTTCCGTGAGACACCGATATGTTCGACCGTTGGCATATAGACAATATATCGGCCCGGAAGAGCGATGTGGGAGGTTATCCGCGCCCCCTTCTGACCGATCGGTTCCTTGGCAATCTGAACGATGATCTCCTGACCTTCGCGCAGGAGGTCGGAGATGACCGGGCGATTGTACTTGCTGCTCTCCCGCGGCGCGACCGGTGGCGGGGGAGCGATCGGCTCCTCTGGCTCCGGCGTCAGGGGACCATCCCCCTCTTCACCACCATCCTCGGATCGAGGGCGATAGTTACGCCGCCGGCCTCTTCCGCCCCGCCGGGTCGCAAACTGACCTCGTCGCGGCTTCTGTCTGATCTCAGCGGAACCATCCGGCAGGTCGCCCTCCACCGCCGCCTCTTCGACTGCGGCGTCAGCGTCATCCGCCTCGACCACTTCGGCTGAGAGCGGGATCTCCTCGCTCAGTGAGACCTGCTCAGCAAGCGCAGACTCAGCGGGTGCAGGATTGTCGGCATCGTCGCTGATCCGCTCCAGCTCCGATCTATCCGGCAGTTGTGACTGGAGCGATCCGACCGTAACCTCGGGCGTCGGCTCAACCTCGACCAGTGATACCCGGCGCTCCTCCTCGTGGATTCGACCACTGATTCGATCCTGCATCAGTGCATCCTTGAGCAGGTCACCGGCACCGCTCTCGTTCTCATCGTCGATGATCCGCTCCAGTGGTTCGTGGTGCGAGATGACCATCGGGGCAAGGGTTCCAACCATCACCCCGGGCTCAGCCTCTACTTCAGGCTCAACCTCAGCCTCCTCGCGAGCGGGCTCGGCCGCGATCTCCTCGAAG
>JBEGMZ010000529.1:0-4239 GCA_041182745.1 Acidobacteriota bacterium | reverse complement strand
GGAAGCGACCGGAGTCATCGCGGCTCAGACCCATGGTGGTCTGAGTGAGATCGTTGGTACCAAAGCTGAAGAACTCGGCGACCTCGGCAATCCGGTCAGCAGTGACCGCCGCCCGCGGCAGCTCGATCATCGTGCCAACCAGGTACTCGACCGAGTCCCCCTTCTCGGCGAAGACCTCACTGGCGACGCGGCGGACAACCTCCTCCTGCGCCTTCAGCTCGGTGACATTGCCGACGAGAGGGATCATGATCTCCGGCTTGACGACGACCCCCTCGCCCTTAACCTGAACTGCCGCCTCGAGGATCGCCCGGGCCTGCATCTCAGTGATCTCCGGGAAGACGATTCCAAGCCGACAGCCGCGGTGACCAAGCATCGGGTTGAACTCGTGGAGCTGGTCGACCCGCGCCTTGACCTCCTTGAAGGGCATGCCGATCTTCTTTGCCAGCTCCTTCATGTCCTTCTCGCCGTGCGGAAGGAACTCGTGAAGCGGCGGATCGAGGGTCCGGATCGTGACCGGAAAACCGTTCATCGCCCGGAAGATGCCGACAAAATCTGCCCGCTGCAGTTCGAGAAGCGAAGCGAGTGCACCCTTGTAGAAGCCGGCCGGCCGGGCAAACTTCTTTTCAAGCGCCTTGACCAGCTTCCTGACCTCGGGCTTCCGGTCTCGGGAAGCTTTCGCCAGATCGGCCCTGGCCGAATTGAGCTGTTTCTCGATCGCCTTATACTCGGAGGAGGAGAGTATCATCTGACGGACGCTGTCGATGCGGCTCTCCTCAAAGAACATATGCTCGGTCCGGCAGAGGCCGATACCCTCGGCGCCAAAGCCGCGGGCGACCGTGGCATCCTTCGGAGTGTCGGCGTTGGCACGGACTCCGATCGTCCGGATCTCGTCGACCCACTCCATGAGGCTCTTGAAGTGGCCGCTGATCTCCGGAAGAATGAGTGGAACCTGGCCGAAGATCACGCGACCGGTCGAACCGTCGAGGGTGATCCATTCGCCTTTCTTCACCACCCGGTCACCAACCGCGAACTGCTGGTTGGGATAGTCGACGACGACCTCACCAGCCCCAGCGACGCAGCACTTGCCCATTCCGCGGGCGACCACCGCCGCGTGCGAGGTCATCCCACCGCGCGAGGTCAGAATCGCCTGCGCTGCGACCATGCCGTGAAAATCCTCGGGCGATGTCTCGGTCCGGACGAGGATCACCTTCTCACCAGCCTTGCCCATCTCCTCGGCCAGATCCGGATCGAAGACGACCTGACCGTAGGCCGCACCCGGTGAGGCCGGCAGTCCCGTCGAGAGCAGATCAACATTGGCCTTCGGATCGACCATCGGGTGGAGCAACTGATCGAGCTGCGCCGGCTCAACCCGCGAGACCGCCGTCGTCTTGTCGATCAAGCCCTCGCCAACCATCTCGACCGCGATCCGGACCGCCGCCTTGCCGGTTCGCTTGGCATTGCGCGTCTGGAGCATGTAGAGCTTCCCACGCTCGATCGTGAACTCAAGGTCCTGGACATCGCGGTAGTGGCGCTCAAGCCGGGTCGCTACCTGCGTGAACTGCTCGTAGACCTGCGGCATGTCGTCCCGCAGCTGTGAGATCTTCTTCGGCGTCCGGATACCGGCGACCACATCCTCACCCTGGGCGTTCTGAAGATACTCGCCATAGAGGACCGGCTCTCCCGTCGCCACGTCACGGGTGAAGGCCACCCCGGTCCCGGAGTCCTCACCGAGATTACCGAAGGCCATCATCATCACGTTGACTGCCGTGCCAAGGTCGTCCGAAATCTTGTGGATGCGACGATAGTCACGCGCCCGGCGTCCATTCCACGACCGGAAGACCGCCTCGATCGCCAGGCGGAGCTGCTTGTGTGGATCGGTCGGAAAGTCCTTCCCTGTCTCACGCCGGACGATCGCCTTGTAGTCGTCGATCAGCTGGGCCAGCGTCTCCGCTCCAACGTGCGTATCCTCGGTCACCCCGAGCTTCTTCTTATACTCGTCGAACTTGTGTTCGAACTTCTCGGCATCAATCCCGAGCACGATCTTGCCAAAGAGCTGAATGAAGCGCCGGTAAGCATCCCACGAGAAGCGCTCATTACCGGTCAGCCGCGCGAGTGCCGCCCGCGTCTCGTCATTGAGCCCAAGATTGAGGACCGTATCCATCATTCCCGGCATCGAGAACTTGGCTCCGGACCGGACTGAGACCAGCAGCGGGCTCTCCGTGCCACCCAGCTTCTTGCCCGTAACCTCTTCAGTCCGCCTCATCGCCGCCTGCACCTGATCCCAGAGCCCCTCGGGGAACTTCTCACCCGCCTTGTAGTAGCCGGTGCAGGCCTCGGTGGTGACGGTGAATCCCGGCGGCACTGGCAGGCCGGCGTTGATCATCTCCGCCAGACCGGCGCCCTTTCCGCCGAGCAGGTCTCTCATTGTGCCGTCACCCTCAACCTGGCCCTCGGCAAAAAGATAGACATATTTAGTGCTCATTATTATCTCTCTCCCTTGATTGTATTGTTCACACCGGCTCCGGACTCATCCTCCACCGGCAGGCGTTGGTTCGACCGGTCGCAGCCGGTCCAGAAACTCACCCGATCGAAGCTCCCGCTCGAGAATCCGGTTTATCAATCGGGTCAACAGATGACCGATCTGGTGCACGACACGCAGATCGCAGGGCGTAGCGAGAAAATCGACCGGGGCTGCCCCGAGAGCCTGACAGACAAAACGCCAGGCAGATCCGACCAGCAGATCTCCCTCACGCCCACTGCACTGCTCACACATTGCCATTCCCTCACCCGACAACCAGACCGCCGCCGCAGTTCGCTGGTCAGCTTCACACATTGCACAGACACGCCAGTCAGGACAAAATCCGGAGAGGCGCAGCAACCAGATCTCAAAGTAACGTACAACGGCCAGCAGCGGAGCCGTCGTCTCAGTCTCGATCGCGCGAACCGTGGCGCTAATCAACCGGTAGACCCGTTCGTTCGCCTCCTGCTCGGGCAGAAACTCAGCGATCAGCTCGGCCAGGTAGTGGAAGACGGCCAGCTGCTCGCTGCTCACTCCGGCCCGGAACGGTGACCGCACAATGTCGCAGCTTGAGATCGAACCGAGCTCACGGTTCTCCTGCTGGTAGTAGACCAGCGCGACTTCGGTGAACGGTTCGAGGCTCGCTCCGTAACGGCTCCGCATCCGCCGCGCACCGTGAGCCACCCCACGCACCTTGCCCGCCTCCCGGGTGAAGAAGAGACAGATCTTGTCCGCCTCCTTCAGCGTATGGGTTCGGAGCACAAATGCGTCTGTTTCGTGCAACGGCATAAATTCACATCGTAAATGGTCGGAGTGGATTAGTAAAGCTGTCAGAAAGGTGCGGCGAGGGTCGGCAGGGCTTTTGCCACCGCCAGGTCGGCTGAAGGCGGCGGCGTGAGTTCCGGGGGCGCCTCGGAGCTACTGGTCAGTCCGAGTCGTGGTGAGCTGTACCCGGGTCTTTGAGTAGATCAGCGGATATCTCCCCGGGGGACGGATCACCCAGACCTTGCCGCGCGTCCGGTCATCCCCTTCCCCCTCGACCACTCCGAGATACTTTCCGTTTTCGATCAGGTAAGCGTGACGCCCAATGGCAGGGTTACGGTAGCTTGAGCCGATCGACCGAAAGTAGAGGTATCCGGCAATCGCGGAGAGGATGATGAGGAGAACGAGGAAGGCGCGAAACTGGAGACGAAAGTAACGCCAGAGCAACCAGGCGGCCCCGAAGAGAAGCAGTCCGGCGCTGATTAGAAGTGACTTCTCCATAGCTGAGGTCCAACCTCTGGTTAGAGCGGAAGCGGATAGTGGTTAGAGCGGAAGCGGATAGAGTACCCAGGCGACGAGAAAGCCGAGACCGACAAAGTAGCCAAAGACCTTCAACCCGTACCGCAGACGCTCAGCGGGGGTCGAATGCTCCGCCGAGAGGACCGCAAAGGCGACTGAAACGAGCAGCCCAAAGGTGACCAGCGCCAGAAAATGGGTCATGCTTTCCTCCCGATTCCGATGTCGAAGGCGTCCATAGCCGCCAGCATATTGAGTGCGCCAGCAACGCAGAGGTAGTTGTTGCCGTACTCGAAGGTGACCTTAGCGGCCTGCTCCGGTGTGACCTGGAATCCCCAGTCAGCGAGCAGGCAGACAAGGTAGGGCAGACCAATTCCGGCATCGAGCAGGCTGAAGAACCAGGTCAGCCACTCCTTCTCCGGCTTGAAGAGATGGCCCTCCAT
>JBEGMZ010000528.1:0-4030 GCA_041182745.1 Acidobacteriota bacterium | reverse complement strand
CGCCTATGTTACAACCGCAATCTGCGGAGTCAGCCGCGCCTCCTTCCTGACCGGGCAGTGGATGTCGCGCCACGGAAATCAGGCCTTCGAGGCCTTTCGAACTCCCTGGGAAGAGACCTGGCCCGGCCTTTTACGCGCTAATGGCTACTACACCGGCCATGTCGGCAAGTGGCACAATGGACGCTTCCCGGCGGAACGGTTCGATTTCGGGCGCTCCTACGCTGGTCGCCACTTCATCAGGCAGCCCGATGGCTCGACCATCCACGTCACGAAGAAGAACGAACTCGACGCGCTCGAATTTCTCCGCTCGCGCCCGACAGACAAACCCTTCAGCCTGACGGTCTCCTTCTTCGCGACCCATGCCGAGGACGAGAACCCACGCCAGTACCTCTACCAGGCCGAAAGTGGCAGCCTCTACCAGGATGTGACCATTCCCATCCCCCCGACGGCCGGCGACAAGTTCTTCCGCCTCCTGCCACCCTTCATCGCCAACGAAAAGAACGAGGGGCGCAACCGCTGGCACTGGCGCTTCGATACTCCAGAGAAGTATCAGGAGTACATGAAATCATACTATCGTCTGGCGACAGAGGTCGATACTGTTGCGGGTCGCATTCTTGACGAGCTGAAATCGAGCGGCCTCGATCGTGACACGCTTGTCATCTTCACTACCGACAACGGATACTTTCACGGTGAGCACGGCCTCGCCGACAAGTGGTATCCCTACGATGAGTCGATCCGTGTTCCGCTCATCATCCGTGATCCACGTGCGCGCCAAGCCGGCCAGGTTCGCGACGAGATGGTTCTCAATGTTGACCTCGCCCCAACCATCCTCGGCTTTGCCGGCGTCACACCCCCACCCGGCATGCAGGGAAGGGACCTCGCCCCGCTCTACCTTGGCCCCACGCCACGCGACTGGCGCCGTCAGTACTTTTATGAACACGCGACCATTCGCGATACCGACTTTATTCCGTCTTCTGAAGCCCTTGTCCGGCGCAATATAAAATATATTTACTGGCCGGATTTCAAATATGAAGAACTCTTCGATCTGCGGCGGGATCCGCGCGAGACACGCAATCTGATCACCAATCGGGCCTATGCCGGACAACTGGCGGCACTGCGCCGCGAGCTTGCCCGACTCAGACGGGAGGTAAGGTAGAGTGGAACTTTCACGACGTGAGACCATGCAGAGGTTGCTGGCCAGCCTCATCCTGCTGCCCGCTGAGATCACGATCCCAGGCTCCCGGCGCGACTGGGAGCAGATGCGACGCGCGACCCTCATCGGCATGGAGCAGCTCATGGGACCGCTTCCGCCACCGGATCGATCCCCCCTCGCCATCAGCCGCCTCGAGAGCGTCGAGACTCCCGGCTTCACCCGCACCCGACTGACCTACCTTGGTGAGCCCAATGATCCGGTCCCGGCCTGGCTGCTGATCCCGAAAGGATTGCGCCGCCCCGCTCCGGCCATGCTCTGCCTCCATCAGACGACCCGCATCGGCAAGGATGAACCGGTTGGCCTCGGCGGACTCCCCAATCTCCACTACGCGCGCGAGCTGGCCGACCGTGGCTACGTCTGCATCGTCCCCGATTACCCCTACCTCGGTGAGAACCGCTTCGATCCGTACCAGCGTGGCTACCTGAGCTGCACGATGAAGGGGATCGTCAACCACCGCCGCGCCGTCGATCTGCTCGCCGCGCTGCCCGAGGTCGATCGTCGCCGCATCGGCGTCATCGGTCACTCCCTCGGCGGCCACAACGCCCTCTTCGTCGCCGCTTTCGACGAGCGACTGCGCGCCGTCGTCACCAGCTGCGGCTTCACCTCGTTCCCCAAATATAAGAATGGCAATCTGACCGGATGGGATGGCTATCGCTACATGCCACTGGTTGCAACACGTTATCAGAAAGACCCGGCGCGCATGCCGTTCGACTTTCCGGCGTTGCTCACCGCGCTCGCGCCACGCGGCCTCTTCATCAACGCCCCGCTCGGCGACGACAACTTCGACCACTCCGGCGTCCGTGACTGCGTCGAGGCGGCCCGACCCGTCTATGAGAAGACCTTTCGCGCTGGTAACCGGCTGATCGCTCGCTACCCGGATGCCGGCCATGACTTTCCAACCCCGATTCGCGAAGAGGTCTACCTCGCCCTCGACCGCTGGCTGAGGTGACCCCGCTCAGATCTTTAGTAAACGGTGGGCGTTATCGTAGAGGATCTTCCGTCGTACCCGGCCATCGACCACCAACCGCCGCAGCATCGCCAGCTGCTTCACTCCGACGCAGCGCTCATCCTTGCCGTCAACATCCTGGCAGTCGCTCCCGAACATCAGCTTCTCCTGATGGCGCAGCAGAAAGTTGACCGCATGCTCCTCGTCGCGCGCAAAAGCGTTCGCTCCTGATCCTGCCGAGAGATCGGCAAAGAAGTTGGCATAGTCGCTCAACCACCGGTCGGTCAGCCCTCCTGCCGTCACCTTCCCCTTCGGATAGAGGACCGTCTGCTCGTGCTTCCGGTCGATGTTCCCCCACATCGTCTGCGCATGGCCGATGAAGTTGACCCGCGGAAACTTCTCCAGCACCCGGTGGAAGCGCTCGAAGTTCTGATTATACTTGCCGTGCTGGAAATGGAGCAGGATCGGAACCCGATGCTCCGCGGCCAGTCCGGCCAGCCGCGTCACATACTCCGAATCACAGTCGACAAAGAACTTCTGCTCGCCGATCCCGATCGCGCCTGCCTTGAGATACTTCTCGATCGTCGGAATCGCCTCCGGCAGGGAAGGGTCCTCGTTCGCGAAGAAGACAAACTCCTTCGGATAACGCTTGGCCACCGCCACCACCGAGTCGTTACCATAACAGTCTGCTTCCAGACCGTACCGGGAACCCGCTGGCAGCAGCACCGTCTTCGTCACCCCGAGCATCCGCTGATGCCGGACCAGATCGTCATCATTTCGCCCCCAGTAATGGGTGTGCTGGTGAATGTCGATGATCTTCTCCGCTGGTGCGGCCAGCACACCTCCCGCTATTGCCGCACCGGCTACCGCCAAAAATTCCCGTCTCTTCATCGCTCCATCCCCCTGCCGCTTCAATACCTGACCGTCTCAAGATACTTCTTGCCCGCCGGCACGTTGATCAGCGGCTCCGGTGACTCCTCCTCGATGATGTACCACTCAATACCGATCTTGCGCCCCGCGACCAGTACCCCTTTCACATCGACCTGGCCCGTCCCCAGCGCGACACTCGTCTCGTCCGGTGCATGTCCGGTCAGATTCCCAACCGTCCCCTTCTTCATGTCCTTCAGATGCAGCAGCCGGAATCGCTGCGGATACTTCAGCAGCAGCTTCGCCGGATCCGCCCCGCCGTGCGTGGTCCAGAAGATGTCGTTCTCGAAATAGACCGTCCGCGCATCCGTCGCTGCCGCCAGCCGATCAAAGAGCGTCCCCTCACCATCCTTGACGAACTCGTAGCCGTGGATATGGTACATAAACTTGAAGCCCGCCCCCTGCAATCGTGCCCCCGCCCGATTGAAGACCTCCGCGGCCCGGGTCACATCCGCCGGCGTGAAGTCCTTCCCGTGCGGGATCCACGCACACCCAACGTAACTTACCTCCAGGATCTTCGCCTCCGTCACCACCCGCTCGATATCCTTGTCGAGCAGGTTGAAGTCGGCATGCATACTCACCGCCTTCAACCCCGCCTTGTCCAGCTCGGCCCGGAACTGCTGCGGTGTCAGGCCGAAATAACCTCCCATCTCGACATTGCGAAACCCCATCGCCTTGACCTTCGCCAGTGTCCCCGGTACGTCCTGCTTCAATTCGGCACGCAGCGAATAGAGCTGCAGCGCCAGCTGACCCTTGAATGACCCGGTCTGGGCCGCCGCGGTTGAAAAGAGCAGGCAGAGCGCCAGTAGAAACGAACATTTTCTGATCATTATTTTCTCCCTGTCGTCGATTGAGATTTTAAGACCGGCTCATTCTGCCAGAAAATGGCCCGGGTGAGAATAGAGACAGGGACGCCAACTCCACCTGATTGAGCGATGATCAGT
>JBEGMZ010000527.1:0-3542 GCA_041182745.1 Acidobacteriota bacterium | reverse complement strand
GCCCATGCCATTGGATACGTCGGAGAAGTCAGCCGGACGGAACTTAACGACCCTAAGTCACCATTCTCAAAAGAGAACGGATTCAAGCTCGGGGATATCGTCGGGAAGGCGGGAATTGAGCGTACCTACAATGAAGTCCTGAGCGGGCAGGATGGAGAGCGAACGGTGATCGTCGATAGCCGTGGGCGCATTCAGCGTGAGATCAGCGTCAAGGCGCCGGTACCGGGGCGTGACCTCTACACCACGATCGACCTGCGGGTGCAACGGATGGCCGAGGAGCAGACCACGACCATGCCGGCCGACCGTGGAGTGATCGTCGTCGCCGATCCGCGCAATGGCGAGATTCTGGCGCTCGTCTCGCACCCCTCCTTCGACCCGAACGTCTTCTCTCTCCGGGCCAAGACAAGTGAAGGGCGCGAGGAGATCCGTGATCTGTACGAAGATCCGGACAAACCTCTCTACAACCGTGCGATCCAGGGCAGTTACCCCCCGGGATCGACGTGGAAACTGCTGACATCGGTCGCCGCTCTCAACGAGGGGGTGATCACGCCCGAGGATTCGAGGATCCAGGATGGCGGAATCCAGCTCGGTAACTACTTCATGAACTCCCTCTCCAATCTTGGGGCGCCCGATGTGGTGACGGCCATCGCCCGTTCAGCCGATGGCTACTACTACCGGCTTGGTATCAAGCTCGGTGTGGACCGCTTTGAAAAGTGGGTTCGCACCTTCCGTTTTGGAGAGCGGACCGGGATCGATCTGCCGCGCGAAGCGGCGGGACTCGCGCCGATCAGACCAGTGAAGGAGAATATTACCCGCAATGTAATGAAGCGACGCAAGCTCGATCAGGGTGGAGACTGGACCGAAAAGGATGATGAGATCGCGAAGCGTGAGGCCCGCTGGACCGACTACGATATGGCCGCCTCTGCCTTCGGCCAGGGGACAAATGCCTCGACTCCGATCCAACTCCTGCGTTATGTCAGCGGGCTCGCGGTCGGTGGCAGGATGCATACACCGCATCTCCTGCTGCGAGCTGCGGCTGGAACTGACCGGTTGGGCCGGCGACGCGGCGAGATCGCCTACGAGGATAAGGGGGTGTTCACGGTTCCGATCAACTCCGCGATTCAGGAGATAGTGCGCCAGGGAATGTGGCAGGCCGTCAATGGAGCTGGTACCGCCGCCGCCGCCGCCCTCCCCGGTTTCGATGTCTGCGGGAAGACCGGTACAGCCCAAGTTGCCTCCAACGACAAGGCCGGCGCAGTCAACAAGGATCATGCCTGGTTTATGAGCTTTGCCCCACGTGACAATCCGGAGCTGGCCATGATAATCCTGACTGAGAATGCCGGATTCGGCGGAAAGCAGTCGGCGCCACGTGCGCGCCCAATCTATGAGGAGTACTATCGCCGGACACGGGGTCTGCCGGCGGTTGCACCACCGACCGGCGCGATTGCCGACCGGGAAATGGAGAAGCGATCAGGGCCTGACCCGCTCGGCCGCCCCTGATCGACCGATTATGCTGGCTGTCAATCGACGATTTGCGACCGATTTTGACTGGCCACTACTGGTGGTAGTGGTTCTGCTGGCTTCGTTTGGCCTGCTGGAGATCTCAAGCGCCGAACCCGTCCCCGGCCTCTGGCAACGCCAGGCGTTCGGGCTGCTTATCGGCCTCGCCGTCCTCTTTACGATGTCGGCGATCAACCTTTCTACCCTTGTCAACAGTTATGGGCACTGGCTCTACTGGGTCGGAGTCCTCCTTCTCGCGCTTGTCCTGACCCCGCTGGGAAAAGAGGTCAATGGCAACCGCAGCTGGCTCTACCTTGGCCCGGTCGGGTTCCAGCCTTCGGAGCTGGCCAAAATGTTTACGATCGTCTATCTGGCGTCGTATCTTTCAAAATTCCGACTTCCGGAGGTCGATCTTCGAAGTATGAGGAACCGCCCGGTCCGTTGGATAGTACAGGAGGTTGCGATCAGGTACATTCTTCCCTGGGTGAAGATGGCACTGATCTGGGCCCTGCCAACAGGGCTCGTATTTCTCGAAAATGACACTGGAAGTGCGCTCAGCTACGTCTCGTTTCTGGGAGTGATGTTCATTCTGACCGGAATCAACTGGCGCTGGCTGCTGGGGGGATCTGTTGTCGCGCTCCTGCTGCTGGCAGTTGCGCTGCCCCGGGCAGTTCCATACCTTAAGACGTGCCAGGGGTACAAATGTGAGCGGATCAGGGCGGTCTACTGGCCGGATCTGGCGGAGAAGCGATTCCGATACCAGAACGAACAGGCTGAGATTGCGGTCGGGTCCGGTGGAGTTTTTGGGAAGGGATTGCGTGGAAGCACCCAGGGGACTCTCGGGTTTGTCCCGGAAGTCCATAACGATTTCATTTATGCCGTGGCCAGCGAGGAGTGGGGATTTATTGGAGGTTCCCTGGTTCTGGTCGCATATCTGTTCATCATTCTCAGGATGATTGGGATCGCCAGCCGCGCCCGGGAGAGAGAGGGTGGGCTGATGGTCGCCGGTTTTGCCGTCCTTCTGCTCTACCATGTGACGGTAAATGTTGGAATGGTGGTCAGGTTATTGCCGATCATGGGAATTCCTCTGCCGCTGATGAGCCACGGTTCGACTTCGGTCATCGCCACCTGTTTCGGACTTGGTCTGACGATCAATGTGCACATGCGACGCTTTGTAAATTGATCGACCGGCTGGTGAAGGCTGCAAAAATGAATAAATAGCCGTCTGTCGTGCGGAAAGAGATCGACCAGGAGCTGCCTCCCCACGGCCGTCATCCTCTTTGATCCGACAGGCGACACAGGAGAGTTTAATGTCAAAGGAATTAATCGTCAGCGTCAATGGACGCGAGAAGAAGATTGCGATCGTCGAGGACGATCTGGTCACTGAGTTCTACGTCGAACGAGGTGATGAGAACCAGGGGATCGTCGGCAATATCTACAAGGGTCGGGTGATGAAGGTTCTTCCCGGCATGCAGTCGGCCTTTGTCGATATCGGGCTGGAGCGGGACTCATTCCTCTATGTCTCCGACTTTTTCGATGAGGAGGACCTCGAAGAGGGGGTCGATGAGCGGAAAGAGAGTGGGCGTGCGCCCGCCCGAGTTGACCGTCCATCGGATCGCGGAGGAGACCGGACCGATCGTGGAGGTCGTGGCCAGCGGGACGTTCCGCGGGTGGCCGAAGTGGAGGAGGAGAGGGAGATCGATCTGACGGCAGCGATCAGCCACTTCGAGGAGATCGCGGCTGAGCCGGTGATTGAGATCACTCCGGATGATGATGAGGTCGAGGCGGTCGAAGAGGTCGGACGCCGGGGTGGTCGCGAGCAGTCGAAGTCATCCCCACGGCAGCGTCGACAGCGCCGGCTGGTCTACGATGAGCCAGTGAGTGGGGAGCCGGTGGAGGCGGTCTCGCCGGTGGAAGAGGAGGTCGAGGAGGCGGCTGCCCCCGAGGTCGCGGAAGATCGCCGTCCGGATACGGACGAGGAGTATTCCGGCGGTCGGCGTCGACGTCGTCCGCGCCGGCGCCGCTCCGGTGATGGAGTCGAG
>JBEGMZ010000526.1:0-2681 GCA_041182745.1 Acidobacteriota bacterium | reverse complement strand
CGGCTGACCCGTTGCCATCCCCGCCATCCTCCCCGGAAGCGAGGAGGCTCTCGGCCATTCTGACAATTGTGACCGCCTCCGGAACGTCGTGAACCCTGACGATACTGGCGCCACGGAGAACTCCAAGCACGAGGCTGGCCGCTGTTCCTGCCAGCCGGTCAGCCGCCTCATCCGACTTTCGCTGTGGAAGATGCTGATCAAGAGTGTACCGGATGAAAGACTTGCGGGAGGCGCCGAGCAGTACCGGTAACCGGAACTCGGATCCGAGCCGATCGAGCCGGTTGATGAGCTGCAGGTTCTGCCGCGGAGTCTTTCCAAAGCCGATCCCGGGGTCGACAATCAGCTTCTCACGCGCTACCCCTGAAGTTTGTGCGAGGTCGATCGAACGGGCAAGTCCGTCGAAGACCTCTCCAAAAAGGTTGGTCATCGGGGGCAGCCGTTGCATGGTGGCCGGTGTTCCCCGCGAATGCATCAGAACCAGTGCTGCCCCGGTCGCAGCAGCAACCTTTGCCACATCGGTGTCAAATCGAAGCCCGCTGATATCGTTGATGATCTCGGCTCCCAGCTCGACTGCACGCTCCGCCACTCTGCTGCGCGTTGTATCGATCGAGATCGGGACTCGCAGCCTTCCGCGCAAACCCTCCAGCACCGGCACGATCCGCGCCAACTCTTCTGTGGCCGAGACCAGCTCGGCGCCTGGACGGGTCGACTCGCCGCCAATATCGATCAGGTCAGCCCCGGCCGCCTCCATCTCCAGCGCCCGCTCAATGGCCTCTTCCGGTCGGGCATACCGCCCACCGTCTGAGAAGGAGTCCGGGGTCACATTGAGTATCCCCATCACCTGGACCTGTCGCTCAACCGGCAGAACTGAATACCGCAGTCTCATCTCATTACCGCCATCGCTGTGAATCCGTGCGAATCTGCCCTGTGCCTGAGATGTCACCGCCGGTGAGGGTTCACCATAACCAATCCCGCCGTAACCAACCCCGCCATAACCAACCCTTTCAGCAGACTCTTTTCGCAGGGGCACCAGGTCGTGATCGTTCCGCTCAGGCACTGCTTTTGTACACTATGCTGGCAGACAAGACAAGACTTTGTCTCTGACCGGCAGCGGGCTCGGTCGGGCTTTTCCCAGCCATCCCTCCGAGGGTCGAATCGGAGGCCTGCCGCGCGTGGCTCATCTCTTTGACGAAGCTTCCTCGCGTGGTATGCTTCAGCTTCAAGACAGTCTGCCCGACACCTGTTTCGGGGATGCCCGACACCTGTTTCGGGGATGATGGACATTACAGGTTTGCCGGCGGTTCTGGCCCGGGCTGACCAAACGAGTTGACCAACATTGAGACGAATTTTGAATGCACTAAATGCGCTATATGCTCAATCCGGCAGAGCAGAGTAGCAGATGGCAGATAGCTGACAAAAACAGTTGGAACAAGAGAAATTGCAGGTAAGAAATGCGAAGAGTCTATCTGGATAACAGTGCGACGACGCGGGTTGACGGTGAGGTAGTGGCAGCGATGCTGCCGTACCTGACCGATAACTTCGGCAATGCCTCCAGCACCCACTTCTGGGGTCAGCAGGCCCGGCAGGCCATCGAGGACGCACGGCGGCGAGTCGCCGGCTGCCTCAACGCCAATCCGGGTGAGATTGTCTTTGTCTCAGGGGGAACCGAATCGGACAATCTGGCCATAAAAGGGGTCGCTGAGGCCTACGCCGAGAAGGGGCGTCATCTCATCACCACCCGGTTTGAACACTCGGCCGTTGTCAACAGCTGCGCCGATCTTGAATCGAGAGGGTGGCAGGTCACCTACCTCCCGGTCTACAGCGAGGGCATCGTCCGGATCGAAGACCTGCGCGCGGCCCTGACCGACAACACGGTGCTGGTCTCAGTGATGCATGCCAATAACGAGATCGGGACGATTCAGCCGATCGGAGAGATCTCCCGGGTGATTCGTGAAAGGCGGGAGGCAGGACAGAACCACCTCTTTCTTCATACTGACGCCGTTCAGACCGTCGGCAAGATCCCGGTCGATGTGCAGGATCTTGGCGTCGACCTGCTCTCCTGTTCCAGCCATAAGTTCAACGGGCCGAAGGGTTGCGGAGTGCTCTACGTGCGGCGGGGTGTCCGGCTGCACAAGCAGCTGCACGGAGGCCACCATGAGCGTGACCTGCGGTCGGGGACCGAGAATGTCGCCCAGATTGTCGGTCTGGCTCGGGCCCTCGAGCTTGCAACTGCTGACCTCCCGGCGCGGATGGAGCACTGTCGACGGCTCCGCGACCGGCTGGAGTCAACTCTGCTGGCGGAGGTTCCGTACATCCGGGTCAACGGCGACCCGAGTCGACGGGTCCCCGGAGTAACCAATATCAACTTCGACTTCGTCGAGGGAGAGGGTCTCCAGATCTCGCTCGATCTCAAGGGGATCGCAGTCTCGACCGGCTCCGCCTGCTCTTCCGGAGCGACTGAGCCATCGCACGTCCTCGTCGCCCTTGGCCTCGACGCCGAGACCGGTCGCGGCACGATCCGCTTCAGCTTCGGCCGTGACAATGACGAGGAGGACGTCGATCAGGTGGTGCGGGTTCTTCCCGAGCTGGTCGGCAAACTCCGACAGCTTTCACCGCGGGCCCGCGAGATCTTCGCCCGTGAAATCGCCGAGTCGGCGGTGGGACGCCATGTATAGCGCCAG